>JASMLU010000003.1 GCA_030748535.1 Candidatus Krumholzibacteriia bacterium | reverse complement strand
GCCAGCCGAGCCCCCCGCGCGAGAGAGGAAACTGGAGGGGCTAAGAAAGCTGCAAGCGGCGGAAATCTTCCTCCGCGCCGGCGAAGCCGGCGCGGAAAACGGCAGGAGAAAGATGAAACTGAAAATCATCAACCCGGTCTGGTGCGGGGATGAGGGTTTTGATGAAAAAGAACTGGAGGCTTTCTGTGCGAAGGCCGATGTCGTCGATGTCAGTGAGCACTTTTTTGTCTTTGAGAACAAACCCCGATGGAGCTTGCTGATCCATTACCGGGACGGCGAGGCCAAGCGCAAGAAAGCTCCCCGCAAGGAAAGCCCCCGCAAGGCGCTCGACCCCGAGGAGCGCAAAATCTACGACAGGCTGCTGGAGTGGCGATCCATGAAATCCCATCAGGAGGGCGTCCCCCCTTATGTGGTTTTCACCAACAGGCATCTGGCGGAAATCGCCATCCGAAAACCCGAAACAAAGGCCGCGCTTCGGGAAATCGAAGGCATTGGCCCCTCCAAGGTGGACTCGCTTCGAAGTGTCATCGGGTTTTGGGAGCAGGCGCAATCCCGTTCCCTGCGACGGGACTTGTTTCTCTCCCAAAAGGGGGTGTGAGCCGAAAACGGGGTCGAACCGCTTGTTGCGCGGCGGCAACTGGAACAACAATGCCCAGAATTGCCGCTCAGCGAATCGGAACAACAACAATCCGTCGAACAGCAACAACAACATCGGCTTCCGCTTTATGAGTTCAGGGCTATGCGAGAAGATTCCGGTTCAAGGGCCGGTTTCCAGGGCAAAGGCCATGGCCAGGTTCCATCCCGTGCCCGCCCTTTTGCGGGCCAAAGAGTCTGCGACTCGGCGACTAGTAGGGTAGACCTGCCTCGAGCGTCGCCGCTTCTTCTTTTTGCGACAAGCTTCCTGTTCCAGCACTAAAAGCGAGTGTTGACACGGCACTAAAAGCGAGTAAATATACATCAGGATCATGGAAGCAGCGTTCATGACAGGGGTCTTGGCTCAGTCGGGCGGGAAAATGAAAAACGATCAGTCAAAGCTGGCGGGAGCCCTGAACTCCCTTCGCGAACTTCAAAAAGAGGGGCGTAGTGTTTTCCGGTCCAGCGAGTTCTCCCGATTGCAGCGAGAGCGCCTCCTCCGGCAGGGCTACCTTGTCGGGGTGATGCGAGGCTGGTTGCTTTCATCAAACCCTGGGGCCGATGCAGAGGATGCCACCCCCTGGTACTCGTCGTTCTGGGAATTCATTGCTGCCTATTGCGAGAATCGTTGGGGCGAAGCCTGGCATCTGGCGCCCGAAGCTTCCTTGCTCCTCCATGTGGAGGAGTGGGCAATTCCCCAACAGCTACTCGTCCACAGTCCAAAGGCGGGCAATAATCCAGTAGACCTGCCCTTCCAGAGTTCGCTGCTGGCCGTCAAGCCGACTCGCAAGACAGCTGGCCAAGAGGTGAGGATCGTGAGGGGCCTGCGCCTGCTCCCCGCAGAAGATGCCCTTGCGCGCCTCCCGCAGTCCTGTTTCAGAACCCGGTCCCGCGAGATACAGACAGCCCTGGCCACATTGGTGGACATTCCGCGCCTTCTCCGGATTGTGCTGGAGAACGGCCAACCCATTGTTGCCGGGCGTCTGGCCGGTGCGCTAAGACACCTTGGCCGCAACGATGGTGCTGACGAGATCGTTGGTACCATGCGATCTGCGGGCCATGACACGCGCGAAGTGAATCCGTTCAGGGATGCTCAAGAGCCGGTGTTGGGGGGGCTTGGGGCCTCGCCCCTGTCCTCGCGCTTGGAGGGTTTCTGGTTGGCCATGCGGGAAGATGTCTTGAACCACTTTCCCGCCCCCCGTGGCAGGCATCCGGATATCGCCGCCCGTCTCCAGCAAGTCAATGAGCGATATTCCATGGATGCCTATCACTCCCTTTCGATCGAGGGCTACCGCGTGAGCGATGAGTTGATTGAAGAGGTTCGCTCAGAAAACTGGGATCCCGATGCTGCCGACAAGGGAAGTCGCGACGCGATGGCCGCAAAAGGATACGCTCTGGCCTTTAGCGCCCTTCGATCCTCTCTGGAAAGGATTCTGCAAGGGGAGGACGCAGTTGCCGTCACCAGGCTTGAGCACCGGACCTGGTACCGTGAGTTGTTTGCGCCCTCCGTTGCGGCCGGTCTTGTCGAAGCTCGCGACCTGGCGGGCTATCGCAGCGAAGCAGTCTTTATTCGGAAGTCCCGCCATGTTCCCCCCCGCGCCATGCTGCTGCCCGAGGCGATGGGAACTTACTTTGACCTTCTTGAATCCGAGCCCAGCCCGGCGGTTCAGGCTGTGCTGAGTCACTGGCTCCTGGGCTACATTCATCCCTACCTTGACGGCAACGGGCGAATGGCTCGCTTTCTCATGAATGTCATGTTCGTGGCGGGCGGGTATCCATGGTTGGTGATTCACACCAGGGACCGCGATGAATACATGGCGGCACTGGAGTCAGCCAGTGTCCATTGCGACATCGTTCCTTTTGCGCGCTTTCTCGGCGCACGCATGTTTGCAGACGAATAGGCCGCAAGGGCGCGGTTCATCAGGTGGCTCCGTGTTGCCACAGGAGGTCCATCCCCGTGGGACATAGCGGCCCCACGGCTGTCGCCCGGCATTTCCCTGACCAAAACTCCCGCCAGCCCTCGCGAATCCCGTCCGATCGTGGCATCTTGTTTCCATGAAGCCTTCCTATGACATTCTGGTTCTGGGCGCAGGCCACGCAGGGGTGGAGGCGGCCCTTGCCTCTGCACGCCGTGGATTTTCCACTCTTCTCGTGAGCCTGGATCTTCAGGCCGCGGGCCGCATGAGCTGCAATCCGGCCATCGGGGGCCTGGGAAAGGGTCACCTGGTGCGGGAGCTGGATGCTCTCGGCGGTGTGATGGGCCAACACATCGACGAGCACGGGATCCAGTTTCGGGTTCTCAATCGCCGCAAGGGTCCTGCGGTGCGTGCCTCACGGGCACAGGCCGACAAGGATGCCTACAACTGCGGCATGCTTGAGCGGCTCCAGTCCTGCGAAGGCCTGGATCTTCTGGAAGACGAAGCTTTGGGGATTCACTGTGAGGACGGGGTTTTTCAGGGGCTTGCTACCCGCAAGCACGGGGAGATCCGGGGGCGAGCCGCGATTCTGACAACCGGTACCTTTCTCAATGGCAGGCTCTTTTCTGGCCAGAAGACCAGTTCTGGTGGGCGGCTCGGTGAAGAGGCCAGTAGCGACCTGTCTTTAGCGCTCTCAGGCCTGGGCTTCGAGCTTCGCCGCCTCAAGACCGGCACGCCGCCGAGGATCCACCGGGACAGCATCGACTTCGACCTCTGCGAGATTCAGCACGGGGACGAGGATCCACTTCCTTTCTCCCATCGCACTGCGTTGATCACCGCTCCCCAGCTTCCCTGTTACAGCACGAGAACGACCCCTGCAATTCACGATCTGATCCGCGCCAAGCTGTCCCAAAGCCCTCTCTTTGACGGACGCATCCAGGGCCTCGGCCCCCGCTACTGTCCCTCCATCGAGGACAAGGTGAATCGCTTCCCCGAGCGCGAGGCTCACCAGCTCTTTCTGGAGCCAGAAGGCCGGAACACACCCCGTTATTATATAAACGGGTTCTCCACCAGCCTCCCGGAAGAACTACAACTTCAAATGTTGCACGGGGTTGCGGGCTTGGCTGCTGCGAAAATCCTGCAGCCCGGCTATGCCGTGGAGTATGATGCCATTGATCCCCGCGTCCTGCACCCCCACCTGGAAAGCCGGGACTACCGGGGTCTTTTCTTTGCCGGGCAGATCAACGGCACTACGGGCTACGAGGAGGCCGCAGGCCAGGGTCTGCTTGCGGGCATCAATGCGACCCTGATGCTGGAGGGCGCAGATCCCTGGATCCCCGACCGCTCGGAGGCCTACCTGGGCGTCATGCTGGATGATCTTTCCACCCGGGGGGCGGACGAGCCTTACCGCATGTTTACTTCTCGTGCCGAGTTTCGATTGCTTCTGCGCTGGGACAATGCCGATGAGCGCTTGATGCCCAAGGGCCGCGAGCTTGGCTTGGTGCCCGAGGATGATTACCGGAAGATGCTGGATTCTCGTCGTCGCGTGGACGACATGGAGTCCAGGCTTTGGTCTCTGGGCCTGGGTGAGAAAGACGCAGAGCGTCTGGCTTCCGCCTTCCCCGGTGGTCCCCCGAAGCCGGGCACTCCGGCGGCGAAGCTACTTCGAAGGCCGGGGGTCCTCTGGCAGGACATTGCCCCGGAATGGAACCTGGAAGGGGAGCTGACCTCTTCGGAAGCCTCTCGTCTGGAGACGCGCCTAAAGTACGAAGGCTACATTGAGCGGGAGCGCCGATCTGCCGAGAAGTTCCAGAGACAGGAAGGCCGCAGGATTCCCGAAGGTCTGGACTATTCCGGGGTTCTGGGACTTAGCAACGAAGCTCGCCAACGCTTTGAGCAAGTGCGCCCCGAGAACCTGGGGCAGGCTGGCCGGATTCCCGGAGTCCGAAGAAGCGACCTTTCTATCTTGATGATTCATCTGGAAGCCGGGAAACGGCGGGAACGCGAGAGCCGAAAGGAAGAGAAGTGATTACTGCCAGGGATTTGTCGTCGATGTGGGCTCGTGGCGTCCTTGTTTCACGTGAAACAGGGGACACAGGAGATCCTGAGGTTTCACGTGAAACCCCGCTACCGGAATTGCCAGAGACCCTTTGGGAGCGTCTGGAGCATTATGCCTCCCTTGTTCTGGAGGCGAACCCCCATGTCAACCTGGTGTCCAGAAAGAGGCCTGAACTGCAAACGGCAGAGAACATTCTGGAGGGCCTCTTATGGGGAATCTCCCTGCCGGACTTCGATTCCGGGAAGGATCCCTTCTTGCTGGATGCCGGCTCGGGTTCCGGGGTTCCGGGGATCCCGTCGGCCCTTCTGCTTTCTCTTTCAGGGGCCAAGTCCCGGGTTCCCGTGTTTTTGATCGAATCCCGGGAAAAGAAGTGCGCATTTCTCCGGCACTGCGCTCGGGAGTTGGGGCTTTCCCATCTCCGTGTCTTGTCGCTAAGACTGGAAGAGCCCGAGCTTCCGGTCCTGCTCAGGATTTTCGCGGGAGAAGACGCGAAGGGCTTTCTTGCCTGTCGCGCTCTTTCCTCCGTGGACCAGGTTCTGAAATGGAGCCGCGGCTTGCAGCCCCTGTTGCAAGAGGCCCTGTTTTACAAGGGCCCAGAGAGCGCCAGGGAGGAGCTTGCCCGGCAACACTGGAAGAAATGGGGCTGGAACGCCGGCGCCCCCCTGGAATATCACTTCCCTTTTCGTGAGACTCAACTCCTTCGATTCACTCCCTGAAAAACAGGATGTTTCACGTGGAACATTCGGTTGACAGAAGCAAACAATCCGTCTACACAGAGAGAAGTCAGAAAGGGGAGTTTCTTGGCTCGCATCATTGCCGTTACCAATCAAAAAGGTGGCGTGGGAAAAACCACGACCGCGGTCAATCTCAGCGCCTCTCTTGCAATGGCCGGTGCTTCCAGTCTTCTGGTGGATATGGATCCCCAGGGGAATGCCAGTAGCGGGCTGGGGCATAATCCCCGGGAACTGGCCAAAAGCATCTACCACGCTCTTCTGGGGGAGGTGGGGCTTTCATCGGTTCTCAAGAGCACGGGAATCCCGGGTTTGAACCTTCTCCCCTCCCAGGCGGGACTCAGTGGACTGGAAGTAGAGCTGGTGGGCCGGGAAAAGCGATCGTATTACCTAAAGCAACTACTAAGCACCGTAGAAGACCAATATGATTATATCATAATCGACTCTCCACCCAGCCTGGGTCTTCTCACGGTCAATGTTCTCTGTGCGGCCAACTCCCTTCTGATTCCCATTCAGTGCGAGTACTACGCGCTGGAGGGACTGGGCCAACTTCTCAATGTCGTAAAGCGCGTGCAGGAGGGCCTGAACCCCGCACTACAAGTCGAAGGCATTCTGCTTACCATGTACGACAAACGCCTTAGCCTTTCCCGACAGGTTGCCCAGGAGGCGATTCGCTACTTTGACGACAAGGTCTACCGAACCATGATTCCCCGAAACGTGAAACTCTCCGAAGCGCCGTCCTTTGGAAAACCGATCGTGCTTTACGACATCGAATCCACCGGCGCAAGAAGTTACATCCAACTGGCCCAGGAGGTCATGAATGCAGAAAAGGGCATTGGGAAAGGGGCTTGAGTCGATCCTCTCGGATCCGGCTATTGCCACCGAAGAGCGCGGGGAGAAGAAGGACAGTGCCGGGGATCGAGCAATCGGAATCCCCAGCCGCAGGATCATGGAGATCGACCTCGACAGGATCGATGTGAACCCGCATCAGCCCCGTCGGCATTTTTCAGAAGACAAGCTGGCCGAACTGACGCGTTCGGTGCAGCAGGACGGTGTCCTTTCGCCCATACTTCTTTGCCCCCGAGGAAACCGTTACGAAATTGTGGCCGGCGAGCGACGCTTTCGCGCCTCCTGTGCAGCGGGACTCAAGAGCATTCCCGCACTCCTTACAGAAGTGGAGGGCCGGGAAAGCCTGAAGCTCGCCCTCGTGGAAAACCTGCAGCGAGATGATCTAAATCCCATTGAGGAGGCTCGCGCCTTTAGGGTGATGATTTATGAATTCGGGTGGACGCAGGAGGAAGTGGGCGAGCACCTCGGCAAGGACCGCTCGACCGTTTCCAATACCCTTCGCCTCTTGCAACTCCCCGATGAGGTGCAGGAGATGGTGGCCCTGGGGGAGATTCATGCAGGCCATGTAAGACCCCTGTTAAAACTGGAACCCCAAGACAGCCTTCGACTTGCCAAGACGGTAAAAGAGAAGCAGCTCTCGGTGCGACAGACCGAGAGAATGGCGAAACAATGGAAGGATCCCTCCGGCGGACCCCAAAAGCCCGAGGAAGAGCCGGTGATTCGTGCCATTCGGGAGCGGCTGGAGGCCCGGATCGGCCTTCCCGTGCAGCTTCCCTACAAGAAGGGCCGGGGCCGCGTGCAGATCCGCTTCCAAAGTGATCGTGAGCTGGAGAGAATTATGGAGGCCCTCAAGGTCTCCCTGGACACGGACGCCTGAGGACAGCATGGGATTCTGGAAAAGCATCCTCTTCCGCAAGGATGGCCCCCGGGGTCTCCGCCTCCGGCTGAGTGATTCCGAAGACAAGACGCTCTGGGACCGGGGACTCTCCCTTCCCCTGCTTCGATTTCTTCTGATTCTCCTGCTGGCCATTCTGCTTCTGGCCCTCTTCCAGTCCCTCTTTGGGGGTTCGCTGGTGCTGGAAAAAAGAAAGACCCGCCAGTTGGCCCACCAGGTTCAGGAGTTGACCCGTCAGGCCAGCCGTCTTCACACTTTGGAGAGGCAGGTGGAAGAAAGCGCACTCCTGCTTCTTCGCATGGAGAACATGCTGGGGCAAGACCATGTGCTTCCCGACAGCCTTCTCTCCGAAGAAGCCCGGGAGACCTTTACCCGGGAAGGTGTTCCCGACAGTCCTCTTGCCAGCGAAGGACAGCAGATTATTCGCTCCATGCCCAGCGCCTGGCCTCTCCGCGGCTGGATCACCCGCGAGTTTGAAGGGATAAAAGGGCAGGGCTTTCACCCGGGAATTGACATCGCCGCCGAAGAGGGCAGTCCGATTCGGGCTGCGGGCGACGGGGTCGTCCTGATTGCCGGGTGGAACAGCGAGTACGGGAACTTTGTCCTGATTGAACACGGGATTGGAATCAGTACCCTTTATGGTCACGGAAGCCGATTGGCCGTCAGCAAGGACGACCGGGTTCGGCGCGGGGATGTCGTGGCATTCGTTGGAAGTACGGGAAGCAGCACGGCTCCGCACCTTCACTATGAGGTGCGCCGCCACGGGCTTCCCGAGAACCCGAAAAAGTACCTCTTGGACTAGATTTACACGCCCCAATACGCTAGCATGCCCTAAGGCACGAGAATCAAGGAGAAGCTCATGTTCGGACGAGAAGACGAGAAAAACCCCAGCAGCACGAGCAGCAGCCAGGTCCGCGACAGCAAGTCTGTCCTGGGAGCCGGAACCCAGTTTGTGGGAAACATCCGCGTACAGGGAAGCCTGAAGATCGACGGAGATTTCCAGGGCGAAGTCGAGTGCCGCGAGACTCTGGAAGTGGGAAAGACCGGCGCCATTCAGGGGAACCTGAGCGTCAAACAGGCCGAGATTGCCGGCAAGGTTGCGGGAAACATCCTGGCCAGCGAAAGAATTGAACTTCGCGAGGGAAGCCACCTCGAGGGAGACATCGTGACCCGGCGTCTTGTGATTGACGAAGGGGTTTTCTTTGAGGGGAACTGCCGGATGGGTGAAAAGACCCCAAACCGCAGCACGACGGCCACTCCGGCCGCCAGCACTTCCACACCGCCGGGCGCGAAGCCGGAAAGCAGCTTCAAACCCTAGTTTGTGGATAAAATACAGAAATTGTGGATAACGCGATAACCCGTTTGTTTTGAACGGGTTATTTTTCTTACTTGATGGGGAAAGATGCCCTTTGTCCACAGGATTATGAGAATACAGGGCTTGGGGGAGGAGCCGTTTTGAGGCTCCCAGATGATGGGGATTCCTCTTTCTGAGGCCCTAGATATTGGGGCCACCGCCCTCTTCTTGCGAGCGCCCTGCGCTCTCCCTATACTGCGGGAGTTCAAAAGAGAATACTCCCCAATCTGGAGGAATCATGAAAACGAGAAAGACTCTGGTGATCGGAACCGGGCCGGCGGGCCTGACGGCCGCCATCTACACGGCTCGAGCCGAATTGAAGCCCCTGGTGATCGAGGGCATGCAGGCCGGCGGACAGCTGACGATTACCACGGAAGTGGAGAATTTCCCCGGCTTTCCCGAGGGAATCCAGGGCCCCGAGCTCATGGACAACATGCGCAAGCAGGCCGAACGATTCGAAACCGATTTCATTGCCGGCGATGTGACCCGCGTCGACCTGTCCAGCCGCCCCTTCGGGGTCTGGGTGGGGGACGAGGAGTTTCGTGCGGAAACCCTCATTATTTCCACGGGAGCCACGGCCCGCCTTCTGGGCCTGGAGTCCGAGTCGAAGCTCATGGGTCGCGGCGTCAGCGCTTGTGCGACTTGCGACGGTTTCTTCTACAGGGACAAGGAAATCGTGGTTGTCGGTGGCGGCGACTCGGCGCTGGAAGAGGCCCTCTTCCTGACCCGCTTCGGCAAAAGAGTGCGCATTGTGCATCGCCGCGACGAGTTTCGGGCCAGCAAGATCATGCGTGATCGCACGCTGAACCACGAGAAGGTCGAGGTTCTCTGGAACAAGACGGTCGAGGATATTCTTGAAGGCGAAAACGGCGCGGTTTCCGGCATTCGCCTCAAGGACACGCAAACAGGGGAAATCTCCGACACCGATTGCGACGGCGTGTTTGTCGCCATCGGCCATGTGCCCAACACAGGGATCTTCCAGGGTCAACTGGATCTCGATGAGAACGGTTACATTCTGGCCGACAACACGAAGACCAGCGTGCCCGGGGTTTTTGCCTGTGGCGATGTGCAGGACACGGTCTACAAGCAGGCGATCACCGCCGCCGGAAGTGGCTGTCAGGCTGCCCTCGAGGCCGAACGGCTTCTGGAATCCGGGGAATAATCAAAGCCCCCCGTCCTTCCGGGCGGGGGCTTTTTATAACACAAAGCTACTTCCCGAGAAGCAGTTTCCTGGTGTCGATCTTCCCCTCCACTTCCAGGCGCAGCAGGTAAAGGCCGGAAGACAGGGCGCGTCCCTCATTGTCCTCCGCAGTCCACTCCAGAGAATGGGAACCTGCCGACAGAAGGCCTTCCCGGAGGGTCGCCATCAGTCGCCCGGAAGGATCAAAGACCTTCAGACTCACCGACCCGGCCTCTTCCAGAGAAAAGTCGATGCGGGTTTTCGGGTTGAATGGATTCGGATACACCGAAAGCCGGAGAGGTGATTCAGGAGCACTCCCGGCGTACACGGGGCTATTGAGCAGCTCCAGCCAGTGATCCCAGGGAAGGGTGCCGGGGCACTGCGTCGCCGTGCCGGGCATGTCATTGTGCCCTTGTACGCCGGGCAGGGAGCGCTGCATGGGAATGTCGAGCATCTGGCAAAAGTAGTTCGCCATCAGGCTTGAGGCCTGGAGCATGGGCTCGCTGTTCCAGTTCTCCGGGTTGCTGACGGTCGCCTCATGTTCCACCCCGATCGAACGACTGTTGTTGTAGGGATAGCCATAGGCCCCGCAATGCCAGCCCGTGTCTTCAATCAGAACAATCTGGGTGATTTCCCCGTCACTGCATCGAATCACGAAGTGCGCGCTGACCTGGGCGTTGCAGTTGTGAAACCAGGAAATGGCACCAGCATAGGTGCCCACGCCAATCCAGTGGTTCACCCAGGTGTCGATCTCGTGGTTGCGTCCGTCCTGATGATTGCAGGGCGTGAGATATTCGATGGCCGGCGGGTAATCCACGGATCGCCGGCCCAGGAAGGCAGGTTCAGGGATCGAGAGTCCGGGATGAGGGGGGAGGACCAGAGTTTCTCCCCAGACGGTTCGGGAGCGGGATCCCTCCCGGAGAACCTCGAAATACCGCCTCGCCTGCATTTCCTGTAGAGCCTGCCCCGACAGCCCGCTAAAACGCGCGGCCGCCGAAAACCAGGAGGAGAGTTCCTCGCCCGCCCCGCTTTCCTCTCCAAATCGGGAAAGCAGCGCAGCCGCTCCGCGAATGTTCTCGCGGGCCTCCTGACGGAGAAGCTCCGGATCAAGCCCGAGAATCCCGGCGGCCTCTTCCAGAGTCCGGGAATAGTGGTTGTCGGTCAGGTGCATGATTCCCCAACCCTGATCAATGGAGGGGCCGATCTGCAGCCAGTTGTTCTCCACTTGCCCAATCGCTTCCAGAAGATCCCGGGGAACAGAAAACTCCTCCGCCGCTTCCACAAAATAGCTTCTCAAGGTTTGCAGATTGAGCGGAGGGCGTGAAAGAAAGGAGCGCCAGACCTCGACATCATTGCCATGATTATGTTCTGCGGGATCCAGCCGCCCGGCGACGACCTGCAGAAGTGAGTCCACGGGAAGCGAAAGGCCCGGGACCGAAACTGCAAGGACAAGAAGAACAGACAGCAAGCGAGGCTTCATCTTTCCTTCCTACTTCCCGAGAAGCAGTTTTCGGGTGTCGATCTTCCCGTCCGCTTCCAGACGCAGCAGGTAAAGACCTGAAGACAGGGCGCGTCCCTCATCGTCCACCGCTGTCCATTCCACGGAATGGGAACCTGCCAGCAGAAGGCCTTCCCGGAGGGTTGCCATCAGTCGCCCGGAAGGATCAAAGACCTTCAGACTCACCGGCCCGGTTTCATCCAGAGAGAAGTCGATGCGGGTTTTCGGATTGAATGGATTCGGATAGTTCCCGCTCAGCCCAAAGGCGGTGGGAGCGTTGCCCGAAGCCGTTGCATCTTCAACCGTACTCAAGAAAGCCGTGCCAGCCTGAAGAATGACTCGCGAGTCCATGTCCCGCACATAGACCGTGCCCCGCAGGTTCTCGTAAACATAGAGCGGATCCAGGGGACAGTCGACGATATAGGTGTGCGTGCCAACAGTGTGGGCCACAGAAACCCCGACATCCACGCCGGGGAACATGCGTCGGAAGGCCTGTTGATGGACGGGCTCTCCGTTTCCGCCATTGTGATGAATATCATCTTCGGTCAGGGAGCAGAAGAGTTGGTAGTCGCCATCGGGCCTCAAGTTTCCTGTGTTTACGACACTGACCATCAACTGCTCTGTATCCGGCAGCCAGTGAAGATCCAGATGCATGGGACTCACCCAGTCCTTGGCATTATCCAAAGCACTGACCATCCCGGGGCCGTTGTAGCCCAGCCCGACATAGCCATCGAGCCAGAAGTCGGGTACTCCACTCACATTAAACTCACCGACCAGGTAGTTGCTTTGCGTGGGATTGTGCTGGTACATGATGTCACCGGGGTTTGGCCAGGAAACATGAATCCGCAAGAGCGCCACATCGTTTCCCTGTCCGGGCATATAGGCATCCAGCGCCTCGTTTGCCTGGACACAGGGCCCGCAACCGGAGTTGGTAAAGAGCATCCCCAGCGGCACATGAGTGTCGAAATAGGTGGTGAAGCCCCCCGTGTAGGAATCATTGCCGGGATCCCCGTCACCGGCCAGGTTCGAGGTAGCGGTCAGGTCGTAATAGTGACCCGGCTGGAAGGTGTAAGGGGAAAAGCTCAGGACTTCCAGGTGCCCCGGGGCCAGACCACTCACTGTCTGGCTTCCCGTGAACACGGAAACCCCGCTCTCCAGGATTTCCAGATCCACGCTGAAAGTCTCGGTTCCCATTCCGAAGTTCTCCACCGTGACTTCCGGAGCCTGGGTGAAGGGGGCGTCCATGTTTTCCCCTTCAGGAGAAACCGCAATGACGCCTACATCGCTTCCGCTGGGCATGTAGACGCGGACATCGTCAATGATCCAGGAGTCCGTGACCCCGCCCGGTCCATAGTAGCGGAAGGCAATGTAGACCGTGGGTTCTCCTTCAAAATCTGTCAGGTTGACCGTAGCGGGGGGACCTCCGTCGAAGCCGCCGCAGTCGTGGTTGGCCGGGGTCATGTGAATGACTTCCGTAAATGCGCCGGGATCCGTCTGGCTCGTAGTACTCACCATGATGTAGTGATGGCCGCCATTGCTTTCCCAGTTGTAGCCTCGCTCAAACCACTCCAGCTTGGGTGCGACGGCCGCACTGAGGTCAATCGCCGGCGTTACCAGCCACTCGTTCTGGCTTGCCGGATTCGTCCAGCACCAGGCCGCGTAGGTTCCGGAATGGGAGTCCCAGTTGGTTCTGTTCCAGTTTGCCGAGGAGGTGTTGATCTCCGCCCAACCCGCCGGGGGCCAGCTTCCCTCAAAGCCTTCCGTAAAGAGATTGTCGTCTCGCCCATCGGCCATGGATGCAGTGGCAAGCAAGAGTGTGAACAGCGCAAGAAGAACAGTCCTTTGAAGTTTATACACGCACATTTCGATCATCCCCCCAGGTTGGTGATGGGTACAGTTGCCCCTGACAGATTTCCAAAAACTGAATCAATTGTAACATAGATCTTAGAAGGATTTCCTCTTCCGGCCCCTCTTTCGCGCCGAAAAGACGCGGTGAGAGGGGGTTTCGGCCACCAGGCGGATGTTCTTGAAGGAATCTTCCAGGAGAGGGAGCGGATCGTGAAAGCCGGGTCCCACCAGCATCAGTCGTCCCTTGCTGTCCAGAAGTCGCCACGCCCCCGCAAGAACCCTCTCTCCCGGTGCGCGGTCCTGGGAATAGTCGCGATGCCAGGGAGGGTTACAGAGAACAAGGTCGAAGGATTTTTCGGGAAGTCGGTCCCCTGCGTCTGCGGCAAGGACCGGCGCATCGATATTATTCAAAGCCAGGGTCTTGCGAGTGGCCTCGAGAGCCAGAGCGTCCGAATCGGTGAAGCTCACCGAGGCGGCGCGCTCCTCTTTGGCAAGGAAGGTTCCGACCACCCCGTTTCCACAGGCAAGATCCAGCACACGATCTCCCTCGCGCAGGTCTGCTGCCTCCAGGAGCAGTGCCGATGCCTCGTCCAACTCGTTGTAGCTAAAGACTCCGGGAAGAGCGGCCAGCTCCAGGGAATGACCCCGGGCTGTTGCATGGTATCGGTCGGGAAGCTCCGGCAGTTCCCAGTCACGCGAGGGGTCCGGCCGAAAGGAGAGGATCCTGGCTCCTCCCCGATGACGAAGCACTTCCACCCGCCCCTGTTTTTCCAGAAGCTCCTGGGCGGGAAGAACCCCTTCCTTTTTCGAACCATAGACGAGAAGCCGGCCCTCGGCTCCAATCGCCCGGGAGAGTCGTTGCAGTTCACTCTGAAACCTCAGGCGATGTTTTTCCACGGGAAGAAGAAGGCAGTCCCCCGCAGATGGCGAAGGCCCGGACTCATGCGCTATGGCGCAATCGCTGTGTCGCGCCGCCATCGCTTCCACCCTCTCCAGCATTCGCTCGGAAACCTGCAAGCGTTCGGGTTCCAGCGACTCACTGGCCCGCCGCAGGAGAAAATCCGGCGGATGAACGAGAAAAACCCTCCCCGTTTCCGGGAAGGGCAAGGCGCCTTCAAAGAGGCGCGAAAGAGTCCTTTCGTCGGGCACTAGAAGCCGAACTCCAATCCAAGGAGCAGGGAGAGAAAGCGGTTGGTCTTGTCTCCATACTCGTTTTCAGGAAGCAGGTAGTAGCGTCCTTCCAGGTTCAAGGCGACCGGCAAAAAGGCGGGAGCCATGCGAAGGGCCGCAAGAGCGTGGTAGCCGAGTCCGGCCTGCCGCGCGAGGATGTCCTGCACATCAAGGGTGTAGTTACCGTGTTCTGCCACTTCCGTCCGGAGCAGTGCTTCGCTGAAGAGGGGGGTCATCATGTGATAGCCCGCACCTCCCCCGACCTGCAACTTCAGGGTGGGAAGCTTGGCAATCGTGTACTTCGCGCTGGCATAGGCAGAGAGTCTCCCAAAGACAAGAGATTCGCTGGAGTCACTTCCCGGCTCCACACCGTCGCTATGGCTGTAGTTCAATTTGTAGGGAGAGGCGGCGACTTCTACTCCCAGCTCGAAGTCCAGTACCGGGAGCGCGTCGAACATCAGATGCAAACCCCCGACATAGGGATTTGCGATCTCGTCGGCACTTACCGAGACATCTATGTCCACTCCTCCACCCAGAAGGTCATCCGTGAAAGAATAAGTCAGGGCGGCCTGTGCGTTCTGATCCAGCCCCCCGTGAAAGCCGAAGCGGAGAAGAGCGCTGGAGGGGGCTGCGACAAGCAGGAGCAGGCTAAGGAAAATCAGTCCTTTTTTCATGATGTCCTTTCTCCACCCAGAGGGGCGGCCTTGGATCCGGATGCCAGTGCCGAATGAACCTGGCGGGCGATGTTTTCTGCAGTCAGGCCGGCGAGTTCCATGAGTTCTTCCGGTGGCCCGCTGTCCATGTAACGATCCTGAACGGCCACATAGCGCATTCGGGGCGGCCGTTCCTCTTGCACGGCCACCTGGGCGACCGCATCTCCGAGACCTCCATGCAGGTTGTGTTCCTCGGCGGTCACGATCACGCCGGTTTCGCGGGAGGCCTTGGCAATGGCATCCCGGTCGATAGGCTTGATCGTGTGCATGTTCAAGACCCGCGCACTGATTCCATCCTTTTCAAGAAGCTCTGCGGCTTCGAGAGCCTTGGACACCAACAGGCCGGCGGCAATGATCGTTGCATCATCGCCCTCCCGCAGCGTCATCGCTTTTCCGTGTTCGAAAAGATCGTCCTCCGATGTCACCACAGGAACCTTCTCCCTGCCCATGCGGAAGTAGACGGGCCCGTCGTAGTCGGCCGCCCAACGGACAAGTCGCGCGGTTTCATGCGCGTCGGCGGGCACGATTACGGTCATGCCCGGAATCGAGCGCATCAGGGCAATGTCCTCCATCGACTGGTGTGTCGGGCCGTCCTTTCCCACGGAGATTCCCCCGTGTGCGGCGGCCAGCTTTACATTCCAGCCACTGTAGGCAACGGCGTTGCGGATCTGTTCCCAGGCTCGCCCCGCAAGAAACATGGCGTAGGTGGAGCAGAAAGGGATAAAGCCCGTGGCGGCCAACCCGGCCGCAGTGCCCACGAGATCCTGCTCGGCGATGCCCATATCGAAAGAGCGTTCCGGGAACTCGGCGTGAAAGTATTTGGTCAGCGTGGAAGCGGAAAGGTCTGCGTCCAGGACAACGATTCGCGGGTTCTCTTTGCCCAGCGCCACGAGCGTCCTGCCGAAGGACTCCCGGGGGAGGGTCAGTTCCCAGTCCTTGCCCTGGTAGCCTTTCCAGAAATCCTTCATCGACTCCCTCCAATCTCTGCGATGGCTTCCGAGGGGCTTTGATTAAAGCCCAGCTCCCTGAGCGCGATGGTCAGGCTCTCCTCGTCAAGCGGCTTCCCGTGCCATCCGGGCTGGTCCTCGAAGCTGGCCACGCCGCACATCATTTTCGTTTTGAAGATCAGGGCTGTCGGTTTTCCGTTTTCCAGTGCGAGAGCCTTGTCGTAAGAGGAGAGAATGGCCTCCATGTCGTGACCGTCGCAGACCAGCACATTCCATCCAAAGGCGCGGATCTTATCGTCGAGAGGCTGGACGCCCATCACATCGGAGACGAAGCCATCAATCTGGGCATTGTTGTCGTCCACAAGCATGAAGAGCCGCTCGCAACGATAGTGGGCGGCCGACATCATGGCCTCCCAGCAGGAACCTTCCTGGAGTTCTCCGTCACCGACATTGACGAAAATCCTTGTGTCCCGATCGTCGAGCCGCGCCCCAAGCGCCATGCCCACTCCCTGACTCAGTCCCTGGCCCAGGCTCCCCGTGGAAGCTTCCAGACCGGGCAACTTCAGGCGATTGGGATGCCCCTGCAAGCGACTTCCCGTAACCCGAAAGCTGAGAAGCTCCGAAGGCTCGAAGTAGCCCCGACGCGCCATGACCGAGTAGTTCAAGGCGGAACAGTGACCATTGGAAATGATGATCCGGTCGCGGCCCTCCCAATCAGGCTTGGCGGGATCGAGCCGGGCAACCCTGAAGTACAGCGCCGTGATGTAGTCGGCGGCAGAAAGAGGCCCGCCGGGGTGACCGCTTTCTGCGACGCGGGTCATGACCAGCACATCGCGGCGGATCAGGCGAGCCACTTCCTTCAGTTCGGAAACACTCCAGTCCTTCATTTTCCCCCTAAAAAAACGCCCAAAGCAGCTGCTTCGGGCGGAGTGTACAGAAGTCCGGAAAAAAGGCTAGTCTTCTTCGATGATGATGACCTCAACAGGACAGGCCTCTACGGACTCGCGGATTTCATCCTCATTCGCGGCGAGATCTGCACCTTCCTTGATGATGCAAGTGTCGTCGGTCACCTCGAAAACATCGGGTGCCGTATCTTCGCAGAGGTTGCAAACCGTGCAGCCCTCATCGATCCAGACCTTCGTGATTCCCATGCTCACACTCCTTGCGGTGTCCATTCGGGTCGCGTTAATCGCGCCTGCAGGGGCTATGATACAAAGCCGCCCCAGAGCGCACAAGCCATGAGAGTTCCCGACACAAAAAACCCGGAAGCGCAGGCTCCCGGGTTTCGTGGTCAGAAAAAAACAGCTAGTCCTCGTCCGTAGACCGCCAACGCTGGTAGTGCATGCTGCACATACCCCGGGCAACGACGGGCCGCGTGCAGCTTTCATCGCTACAGATGCGGACCGGCCCCGGCTTGCGTCCACGGTTGGATTTACGCATGGGGTTTCCACCGGACTTCTTCAGGATATGGCCGAGAGTCGCCTCGATGTTCCTGATCCGCTCTTCGAGCGGTTTCAGATCTTCGGCGGTCGGCATTTCCCGAACGGCGGCCTTTGCTGTTCTCTCACTTACTTCAAGGATCAGTCCCTCAAGGGACTTCCCCAAATCTTTCGAGTTCATATGCACCCCATCCTTGATACATGTAATTGAAAAAGAACCCCCTTTGGAGAGGATGATTCGAACATAGTAAAAACAGAATGTTGATGCAAGAAAAGTGTGCAAAAAAACTGCCCGATCAGGGATTAAAAAACCTTCAAAACACCTGGCATTGAGGAGTGGGTTTGAGAGGGCTCTAAATGTCCGCTGAACGAGCAGCTTAACGCTCTATATGTTTCGCTTTCGCTGGATGTATCCTAACAGCTTCCCTTTCTCTTGTCCAGAGTGGGGAATCAAAAATGCCGTTCCCCTGCTTGTTTCGATAATCATAAACGAAAGCCGGAGCAGGGTCTGTAACCTGGATTACGGTATTATGAAAAGCCCGCTCAACGGCGCAAATCCTTGCCGCTCATATGGCTGGAGGCGTGAAGCCCTGCGTGAGAGAGCAGGGTGGGGATTATATCGGCGAGAATTCCGGGAGAAAGAGATCCTGTACTCCGGGGATCGGCCAGCAGTAAGGGAACATCAGAAAGGCTGTGACGGGTGTGTGGACTGTCGGACTCCCCGTCCCACATTTCCTCCACATTGCCGTGATCCGCACAGAGAAGCAGAAATCCCCCCGTGTCAAAGACCGCCTCCCGGATCTGCCCGATGGCCCGGTCCACGGCCTCCACCGCCGCAATCGCAGCTTTGAGATTGCCCGTGTGTCCGACCATATCACAGTTGGCAATGTTTACAACATGGGCGTCATGTTCCTTTGACTGTAGCGCTTTCAGAAACCCCCCTGTCAGCTCCGGAAGACTCATTTCCGGCTGCAGGTCGTAGGTCCTGACGGCGGGTGAGGGCACCAGAATCCGGTCTTCGCCGTCCCAGGGCTGCTCCACTCCTCCATTAAAGAAGAAGGTGACATGGGCGTACTTCTCGGTTTCGGCCAAGCGGAGGTTCTTCAGCCCCTCTTCGGCGAGGACATCCGCAAAGAGCCCCTCGAGGGGAAGCGGGGCAAAGGCGTGGGGTTTTTGCAGTGTGCGATCGTACTCGGTCATGCTGGCAAAGCGGAGTTCGGGAAAACGGCTTCGCTGAAAGCCCTCGAAGTCCTTTTCTGTGAGGGCGTGGCTCATCTCCCGCCCCCGGTCTGCCCGGAAATTGAAAAAGAAGACCGCGTCTCCGTCTTGCAGGGGGCAACTTACCCCCTCAATGCAGACCGGCTCCATGAACTCGTCGGTGATGTCCTTGCGGTAGGAGGCTTCGACGGCACTCACCGGGTCGTCTGCACGGGGGCCTTCAGACTCCACAATGCAGCGCCAATGTTTTTCCACCCGATTCCAGCGCTTGTCTCGATCCATTCCCCAGAAGCGTCCGCCCACCGTGGAAATGGCGAAATCCCCTCTTTGCTCGCGGATCCGGCGGAGGTAGTCGGCCCCTGAGCGGGGCGGGCAGTCGCGCCCGTCGAGAAAGGCGTGCAGGCGGACCGGGATGTTGCGTGAAAGGGCAAGGTCGATGAGTGCTTCAATATGCCGAAAGGCGCTGTGAACCCCGCCATCAGAGAGAAGCCCGAGCAGGTGCAGGGTGCTTCCCTTCGATTCGACATGATCGAGCAGGTCACGGTACACGGGATTGCCCCCCAGTTCGCCCCTGCTAATAGCCTTGTCGATGCGGGTGACATCCTGGTCGACAATCCGCCCCGCTCCCATGTTCAGGTGACCCACTTCGGAATTTCCCATCAGCCCTTCGGGAAGCCCGACGGCGCGCCCGCAGCTTTTCAGCCAGGTCCAGGGAAAACGCTCGAAGAGGGCGTCCAGATGGGGGGTCTTCGCCTGATGCACGGCGTTGAAGTCGGAGGCTTCGCCCAGACTGAAGCCATCGAGAATCAAAAGAGAAGCGGGATGCTTGAGGGAACTCACATCTTCCTTTCGGCAGAGAAAATGGAGTATAGTCCTTGCTGTGCGAGGCTGGCAAGCAGCCGTCTTGACGGGGTGCTGCGAAACGCCCTTTTTCCCCGCGGAGGAACAGTGGAAGAGCAGCTGGACATTTTCAAAGCGGAGGATCCTACTGAGCCAGGGGAGGCTTCCCCCGCCTGGACAGTTTCGAAGTTCAATGAGCAGGTGAAGAGCCTGCTCAAAAGTTTCGGAACCTTTCGCATTCAGGGTTTTGTTTCCGGCTTTGATCGCAGCTACGCCCGCCAGGGCCATGTCTACTTCGACCTGCAGGAGCGCGAGGACGAGACAGAGATCCTCGCTCAGGTGCGCATGATCCTCTGGCGCGGAAAAAGAAACTCCCTGCTTCATGCCATTAAGGAACTGGGCCCCTCGCTGGACGGCCAGGAGGTTTTCTTTCGGGTTCGCCCGGATTATTATGTGCCGGGCGGGAGCCTCTCCCTGATCGTCGAGGACATTGATCTGGAGGCCAGCCTGGGAGCGCAGAAGCTGGACCGCGATCGTGTTCTCCGCAAACTTCGCGAAGAGGGTCTGCTGGAGAAAAATTCCCTCCTGGACCTTCCGGAGCTTCCCCTGAAAATCGGCCTGATCACCAGTCTGGAGAGTGCCGCCTGGCACGACTTCCTCAAGGAAATCGAGCAAAGTGGCTTGGCTTTCCGTATCCGTGCCCGCGACGCGCGCGTGCAGGGAGAGGGAGCGGAGCCGGGCATTGTGGCGGCAATCGAGGCCTTTGGACGGGAAGAAGACCCGGTGGATGTTCTGGTGCTGATTCGCGGCGGCGGAAGCCGGGGGGATCTGGCCGCCTTCGACCGGGAAGGCGTGGCCCGGGCCATTGCCCACTCTCCCTTGCCGGTTCTGAGCGGAATCGGGCACGAGATTGACCGGAGTATTGCCGACGAGGTTGCTCACCGATCCCTGAAAACCCCGACAGCGGTGGCGGCCTTCCTGGTGGACAGGGTGGAACATGTTCTTCGGGGAGTGGAAGAAAAGGGCGCTCGCATTGTCGAGGCAGCCCGGTTTCGACTTTTACGGGAAAGCGAGCAACTCACCCGACTTTCCCTTTCGCTTAGGAGCAGCAGCCAAAAGGCAGTTCACCTCCCTCGGATCGCCTTGTCAAGGAATGCGGCCCGGCTTCGAAGGCTTTGTCGGCCAGGCGGGCAGCGCGCTCACCGGGAAGCATTGAACCTTCTTGCTGCTCGTCTGAAACGCTCTGCAAGCCGAAGCATCCGCGCCCTGCTCCTGGACCAGGAAAATCTCGAAGGTCGCCTGAACCTGCTCGACCCGAAGCAAATCCTGCAGCGCGGCTTCAGTATGAGCTATGATGAATCCGGTCGTCTCCTTCGCTCGGCTGGAGAGATCGATCCGGGAAGCAGCATGACCACAAGACTCGCCGACGGCAGCCTCCTCAGTGAAATCAGGGAGACTCGCAAGGAAGGAGACTCATGAGCAAGGAAACCAGTTCCCTTGATGAAATGAAGTTTGAAGAAGCCCGGGAAGAACTCGACACGATTCTGGAAGCGCTGGAGAGTGGCGAGGCTGAGTTGGAAGAACTGGCCCTCAGCGTGAAACGCGCCAGCGCCCTGCTCAAGCACTGCCGACAGCAACTTGTCGCCGCAGAACTGGAAGTGGAAAAAGTGCTGGAGGAAATCCCGGAAGAAGAGCCCTAGCTCTTTGCCCTTCGCGCCATCATGACACCCGGAAGAACCAGAAGGCCCCCGAGTAGGGGGGCCAGCCCCAGGCGTTCATCAAGAAGAAGAACACTCATCAGCAATCCGAAGAAGGGGATCAAGTAGATGTAGAGCGAGCTCCGGTTCGCACCCAGGCGCTTCACTCCCATGGCCCAGATGATGTAACCGATCAGGGTGGAAAAGAGGGCCAGAAAGACGAGAGCGACCCAGGCACTCGCAGGCATTGCCGCCAGGTGCTCGCCCAGCCCCGGCAGTGGCACGAAGCTCAGAAAGAAGATTCCCACAATCAGACAAAAGGCTGTGACCGGAAGGCTGCTTCGCACCTGCAGGAAGAGGGGGCGGGACACGACAGAGTTGATTCCCCATGCCATGGGTGCCAGCAAGACCAGCGCGGCTCCATGGTTGATTTCCAGATTCAATAATCCTCCCCGGGTGATGATCAGGCTGACCCCGATCAAGGCAATCCCCTGCCCCAACCATTGTCTTGCCGAGAGGGTTTCCACTCGCAAGACCCTCGCAAAAAGGCCCGTCCAAGCCGGAAGAGTTCCCACCAGGATTGAGGCAATCATCGCCGCCGACCGGGCGTTCTCCGGGTTCTCGGCCAGGATCTTTGTCCCGTAATTCAGTGGCAGGTGGTAGCCGGCGACTCCAAAGAAGGCCATCAGTAGAATGCGAACAGGAAAGCGTCGGGCCTGTTCCAACACCTCTTTTCGATGAAGCAGCACGATGGCGATCAGGATCGGCAGGATTAGCCAAAAGCGTAATAGAGCCACTTCCATGGCCGTAAGCCAGGCAAGCACCCACTTCAGGGCCGGGTAGGAAGCTCCCCAGACCAGCGCGGTGAAGACGAGAGCTACATGAACCCAGGGGGAGTTGCGGGTCTTATCCATCGGTCTCTCCGCGTTCTTCCAACTCGGAGGCCCATTTTTCCCAGCGCGCTTCCCGCCTTACGATCGTCTCCAGAATCTCCCCGTGCTTCCAGGCCAGGTCGCGGATCTTCTCCTCCTTCAGGGAAGAGGTCTCCGCCAGTTGAGATTCCAGAGCTTCCTTGTCGCCGATCGCTTCAGCAAGGCTGGCCTCCAGTTTGATCAGTTCCTGGCGACGCTTCTGAATACGGTTCTTGCTCCAGCGGGTTCGGGGAGCCTTCGGCTTTGGAGGGGGTGGGGGCTGTTCCGGCTCTTCGCTTCGAGCTTTCGGCTTCTCCTTGTGAAGACAGAACTCTTCCCAGTTTCCCGGATAGTCCGTGACGATTCCTCCCTGAATCTCCACGACACGGTCAGCAATGTTCGCAAGAAAACTCCGGTCATGGCTGATCACGATCAGGGTTCCCTCATAGGCGAGAAGAGCCTCTTCCAGCGACTCGGTGGCCGGGATGTCCAGATGATTGGTCGGCTCGTCGAGCACCAGAAGATTGTGGCGTCGATAGACCAGCTTTAGCAGGCTTAGGCGGTTGCGCTCCCCTCCGGACAACTGCCCCACATTCTTGTCCAGATCGTCATCGAAAAAACCGAAGCGAGCCAGTTGCCCGCGAAGTTCCCCTTCGCCCATCTCCGGGTTCAGGCTGCGGAACTCTTCCTCCACGCTGTTCGCATCATCGACCTGGTCCAGGTGCTGGTCGAAGAAACCGGGATCAATGTCCTTGCCGGGCCGTGTCTGGCCCTCATCGGGATCCATCTTGCCGAGCAGAATGGAAAGGAGCGTGGATTTGCCCGCGCCGTTTGGACCGACCAGGCCAATCTTCTCGCCGCGCTGGATGTGTAGGTTGAGATTGCGAAAGAGGGTCTTCGAGCCGAAGGACTTGCTGACATTCTGGGCATCGAGAACTGTGTTTCCCCCACGCTTCTCGGGGACAAGGCGAAGTTTCAGCGTGTACTCGTTGCCCGGCTTTTCGAGTCGCTCGATCTTTTCGAGTTGCTTCCTTCGGCTCTGGGCCTGTTTCGTTTTCTGGCCAGCGATGTTCCGGCGAATGTAGTCTTCCAGCCTTGCGATTTCTCCCTGCTGCCTGTCAAAGGCCTTCAACTCCAGCCGCTCCCGCTCTTTTCGCAACTTGACGAACTTCGTGTAATTCCCGGGATAGCGATGAAGGCGTGCATCGCGCAGATGCCAGGTGCTTTGGCTCAAGCGATCCAGGAAACTCCGGTCGTGACTGACCATGAGCATGGCACTCTTTTCCCGGGAGAGATAATCCTCCAGCCACTCAATGGAAGAGAGATCCAGGTGGTTTGTAGGTTCATCGAGGAGCAGCAGGTCGGCGCGGCTCAGGAGGACCGAAGCCAGAGCGGCCACCCTTCGCTCACCGCCGGAAAACTGATGCAGGGGTCGCGTGAAATCTCCCGTGGAGAAACCCAGCCCCGTCAATATCGACGCGAGCCTCGTGTCCAGGCTCCAGCCCTCCAGTGAGTCGAGAATAGTGTGCAATTCTCCCTGTCTCAGAAGGAGCCGGTCGTGAAGGGGGCCTTCGGTCTCCGTGGCGAGGGTTTCCAGAACATCTTCCAGTTCCCGTTCTGCCGCAATGAGCTCGGTCTGGCTTTTGCGCACGGCGAGAAACAGCTCGTCTCCCTCATCGAGCGACATGTCCTGCCGAAGCCAGGCGATCTTCAGCCTTCTGGAATGAGCCCGATCTCCCCGGTCGGGGCGAAGGTCTCCCTGTAGAATGCGAAAGAGCGTGGTCTTGCCGGCGCCGTTCCTACCCACAACGGCGGCTCGCTCTCCGGGTTCCAGAGAGAAGCCCACCTCCCGGAGAATCGGGAGGCGTCCATAGTCGAAAGAGACTCCGCTGAGATTAATCAAGGGCATGCGAGGAAGGTAACAAGCACTTCGGCGATTGTCAGCCCGTCTCCCCTCCGCGGAGGAGTTGACGAATCATGGCTTTCATCGCCACTTCATCGCCTTCCTGAAAACCGCGGGTCGCAAACTGGATTTTCCCCTTGCGGTCGATGTAGAAGTTCATCGGGACTCCCTGAACCCCGAAGAGATTCCCGCCCACCTCTTGATCGTCATTGAGAAGGACCCAGTCGTAGCCCTCCTTCTGCGACATTCCCCGAACCAGAGTGGGGCGGTTGCTGCTGTCCACGGAGATAACCAACCAGTCCGGGTGATCGATCTGCAGTTTCCTGATTTGCGAAAACTCCGCAAGGCAGGCCGGTCAGGTGGGATGCCAGAAATTGAGGAGCACCACCTTTCCCCGGTAATCCGCAAGGTGATGGACCTTTCCATTGAGATCCTCCAACTGGAAATTCGGTGCCGGTTTTGCCTTGGCTCGTCGAAGGGAGTGGACTTCCTCGAACCAGGCCTCCTCCTTCATCCCCAGTTCTTCCAGAAGCGCTCGGGCTCGGGATTCCAGTTCCGGCTGAAGGCTACTCTGAAGGAGGCGCCCCAGGAGTTTCAGGATCGCCGGTGAATCCCCCTGACGCTCATAGACTTTTTCCAGATGTTCGGAAATCTCCGGGTCGGGAACCGCCATTTCCTCCAGAGCTTCTTCCAGCCTCTCTTTCGCCTTGTCCAGATCTCCTGTCCGGAAGTAGCCCCAGCCCGCTGTATCCAGAATGCTGGCCTTCTCGTATCCGGCACCGGCGCCCTGAGTGCCCTGTTCCGCCAGCTTGCAACCCAGTTCGGGATCCAGACCCGGGTCCGCCACCAGTGCCCAGGCCACCCGGTTCAAGGGGCGGGCGCTTTGCAGGCCGGATTCCAGAAGAAGGCGGGCCTGTCGAAGGGCCTCTTCCATGCGCCCGTTCTCCAATGCGCTGAAAAAGAGCAACTCTCTCAGGGTCGCCCGACTTTCCGGATTTCTCTCATAACGCAATTCACCGCGAGCCCAAGCCAGATACTGCGCTCCCTCTCCGCCGGCCTCCCAGAGATCCCAGATCTCCCGGTAGGCCTTCGGCCGGTTTTCCGCCTCCGGGAAATCCGCGAGCCAGGTCTGCAGGTAGGCGATCCGGAGAACACGGTCTTCCTGCTGGAATATCTCTCTAAGTCTTTGACTGGATTCCGTTTCCCCGTTTTTTTGCCCGCAGCCGAGCAGAAAGAGGGACAGAATCATGAAAATCCAGGGAATCTGCTTCAAGGGACCTCCTGTTTCTTGCGGAGAGGATAGCCTAGCATGGGACGAAATCAAGGAAGAAAGGGGGTCCCACTTCTCAAAAATGGAACATATCTGTTTGCAAGAAAAAGCATAATGAAAGATCGCGCCCTTGATTTCCCCTCGCCGATACGCTAGAATTGACGCGTCGGTTCGTTTCATCTTGTGAAATCTCAATCGGGTACCGACAAAGGGAGAACAATATGCGCCTGTCCACAACGATTTTCGCCATGCTCGTCCTGTGCCTGGCCTTCGGAAGCGCCGGAGCCGTCACCTACACGAGTAGCCTGGCCGGAGTTATCTCCGGTAGCTACGATGCGGACCCGAACGGGATCTTCCCCGACCGGGTTACCTACGCTGACTTTATTTCCGGTCAGAGCAGCTATATGCTGAATCTGGACTATCCCCCTGTGGAGGACGGTCCCTTTGACTGGTTCATCGATCCCTTTCTCGTGATCGATGCGATGGTCATGAACCAGAATCCCACCCGCTTTATCATCGACAATTTCGGATTGACGATTTACCAGCTGGCCGAAATCACTACGCAGATCAGCTGGGCGGATATGGGTTACGACTATTATGAAGGCTATGGAATCTTCGTTGGCAATTCGCCGACGGCTGACGATGCCTTCCCCCTGAACCCCGACGCACTGGTGGGAGCCTGGGCCTTTGACCAGGATCTTGACGGCAGCAACGATATCGAGACGATCGTCTATGGCGTCGGGGGAACCCATCTGGCCTATCTGGATCTCCTGCGCTCCATGACCTGGCTCGGGGAAACCGAGACCGCCATTGGCGAGGAGCTTTCCGTCTGGATCAGCGAGAACTTCCCCGGAATGCCGACGGACTTCCTTCGCAGCGTGGACCTTTCCAGCCTGGTGGATCTGGACAATACCGTCCTGGCCTTCGGGGGCCCCGGCTATGGTCTCGATATGACCTTTAGCGGTTCCTTCAACTTCTACATCACGGCCCACCGGGATGAAACTGCGGCCGACAGCAGTAGCTGGAGTCTTCTGAAGTCGATTTACTAGTTTTACGATTCGCAACAGGCGCAAGAGCGGGTTCTTCGGGGCCCGCTCTTTCTTTGTCTATGACGGAGATCGGGATTGAATCAGTGGAGCAGGAGGGCTAGGATTCGGTGACTTTATTCCAGGAGGAAAGATGAAACACGCAATCTGGATGGCAGCCCTGCTTCTTCTGACGGGTGTGGCCCTGGGAGCCACGGTCACCGAGCCGCATTCCAAAACCGGGTTTCCCGCCAGCATTGAACTGGGAGAGGGAGACAGCGCGGTGCAGCTGGACGCCCTGGGCACGGGCCTTCGCAAGAAGTCGATCATCAAGGTCTATGCCGCCTGTTTCTACATTGCCAGAGGACAGGAATTGGGAGAAGACCGGGCCGCAGACGCCATTCATGGGGACTTCGCGAAGCGCATCGACATGTACTTTCTCCGCAAGGTCGGGGGCGCCAAAATCGCCGGTGGCTTCCGCGACGGGGTTCACAAGAGTCTCGATGGCCACGACGAGGCACTGGAGGCTTTCTGCGCCATGTTCACGGGTAAGGTCCAGAAGCATGAGAGCATCGTGCTGGAGTATCTGCCGGGACGCGGACTGGAAGCTTATCAGGGTGGAAAGAGCCTGGGTCTGGTCACGGACATGGACTTGATTGCCGCCCTCTGGGCCACCTGGTTCGGCGCAGATCCGGTGGGCGAGGAACTGAAGAAGGGCTTGCTGGCGCTCTAGATGTCTCTTCGAATCAGTATTCTGGGTTCCTATGGCACGGGGAACCGGGGGGATCATGCGATCCTCCTGCAACTTCTCCGTTTTCTGGAATCGAAAACCCGGGAAAGCCGCTACACGATTCTCTGTCGTGATGAGGACCGCTTGTCCTCGCGCCTTCGCGTGGATTTCCCGGAGGGTTTTAAGCGGGTGCGCGTCCTGCGCTCTTCCTTTCGGAAGCGCCCCCTTTCCCTGCTCTTTGCCGCCCTCCGTTGCGACCTTTTTATTCTTGGGGGTGGTGGCCTGCTCTGGGGAAAGGGACGGGGAAATCTGGCCTACTGGCTCCGGCTTCCCCGGCTGGCTCTTTTTGCCCGCAGGAAACTGGCCTTCTATGCGCCCGGCATCCTGAATATCGAGGGTCGCAGGGCTCGCCGTCTCCTGAGTTCGGTTGCCCGCCGTGCCGCGTTTCTTTCCGTGCGGGATTATGACGGACAGGAAGAGCTGCTTCGTTGTGGGATTCCGGAGTCGGACATTTTGCTCGGCGCAGATCCGGCCTTTCTCTATCCACCTGCAGAGAAGGAGCAGTCACGAGCCATACAGGAGGCCCGGGGCCTGGCGGGTCGGCGCTGCATCGGCCTGTCGGCCCGTGACTGGCGGGGAAGGCTCTCGGCGGGACTCTTCTCGCGCCTGATTTCCCGGCTACTGGAAGACGAGGACGCCAGCCTGCTCTTCTTTGCCCTGAAAACGGGAGGAAAACCCGGAGATACGGATCGCGACGACATCGCGGTTCTTCAGGCACTTCTTTTGACCCTCCCCGATGAGCTTCACCAGAGAATCCATCTCGTGGGCGAGGGAGAGTCTGTCGAGAACATCATTGCCCTGATGGGAGCCTGTGAATTTCTACTGGGAATGCGTCTCCACGCCCTGATTTTCGCCTCGCTTGCGGGAACCCCTTTCGGCGCCCTGCCCTACGATCGGAAAGTGGAGGCCTTTATGGAAATGCTGGGTCTTCAGGACTCACTGCTTCTTCCCGATGAATTCGGACAAGTCGAGGCCATGGATGCCCTGGTGTCACGACTTCGGGATGCCAGGAAGCGGGGGGGAGAGGACGGCCCCCGGGAGATTCGCATTGCCGCCGCGCAATTGTCCGTGCGCGCGCAGGACATGCACCGCAAACTTGGGGAATTCCTGGAAGTCAGCTTTCCCGATTCTGTCCGTCGCGGAGATTCCTGATGCCGCGCCCCGTGGTTTACTTTTCGCCCATTCCCTGGAGAGGGCTTTACCAGCGCCCCCAGCACATGTGCCGCTTCCTGGCCCAGGACCGGCAGGTTCTGTTCGTGGAGCCGAAGACCCTGTCTTCTTCGGAAGCCCCGGATGCGATTGAGAATCTGGACTTTCTCACGCTCCCCGTCTTTCCCTTCAATGCCAAGAACCCCCTGATTCGTGCGATGGCCTTTCTGGCGGGAAGCCTCCCTCCCCTTCGCTTTCTCCTGGAAAGAGTCCAGGCTCGTCGTCTTCGGCGTGCCCTCAAGAGCCGGCACCTGAATCTGCCCGTCTTTCTTTTCGGGCACCCGGAAATGCAGGGACTTCGAAAGCACTTTCCGGGAACGCCCCATGCTTATGACCACATGGACGATGTTCTTCAGTTTGGAAGAGTGTCCACTTCCCTGCGGCGGGATTTCCAGGAGATGATTCGCGATGCCTCCTTTGTGGTTTGCACAAGCGAGGAACTGGAGGCACAGATCCGGCTCGCAGGTGGCGACCCGATTCTTCGCATCGGAAACGGTGTCGAGTGGGAGCGCTTTGCCGAGTCCTGGAAACTGCCAGAGCCTCTCGCCCTGACTGCAATTCCCGTGCCTCGCGTGATCTACACGGGAAGCGTGGCCGAGTGGTTTGACTTCGACCTGCTCTATGAAACGGCCAGGCTGATTCCCGAGATGTCCTTTGTGATCGTGGGTCCCCTTCGCCCCGCCCTGGAGAAGAGGAAAAAGCAGGCACCGGAGAACATTCACTTTCAGGGAGCCAAGCCCTACCTGGAACTACCGGCCTGGTTGGGCCACTCCGATCTTGCCATCATTCCTTTTCAGTGCATCCCGCTGACCCGGGCGGTGGATCCGGTGAAGCTTCATGAATACTCTGCGGCCGGGCTTGCTGTCGTTGCGACTCCCTTTTCCCATGAAATCCAGTCCGGGGGAGTTCGAACTGCGAAGAATGCCGAGGAGTTTGCCGGGGCAATTAAGGAGGTCCTGAAGCAGGCAAGAGACCCCGAGGCCCTGCGGAGGAAGGCCCGAAAGAAAAGCTGGGAAAGGCTTCTTGAACCCCTTGACCGTGCTTTGGACGATTTCTAGTTTCCTGTCGAACAACAGCAATGACGCCCTTTGGGGCAAAAAAACAGGAAACACTATGGAATCAGCAAAAAGAGTGATTATCTTCAGCACTCCCACCTGCAGTTTCTGCAGGAAAGCGAAGTCTTATCTGAAGGAAAAAGGAGTTCGCTTCAAGGAAATAGATGTCTCCCGCGACCTGAGCGCAGTCTGGGACATGGAGAGACGGAGTGGCCAGCGGGGAGTCCCCGTAATCATGATCAACAATCGCCCCGTTGTGGGATTTGACACTGCCAAGATCAACCGGCTTTTAGGTCTTCACTAGCCGGAAAAGCAAAGGAGCCCTCATGAATATCAAGCCTCTTGATGACAGAGTTTTGCTCGAGGTTCTCGAGGAAGAGCAGACCAGTAGCGGCGGGATCATCATCCCCGACACTGCGAAAGAGCGTCCCCGGATCGGCCGGATTGTGGCCGTCGGTACCGACGAAGAACTTCAGGAAGTGGTCAAGGAAGGGAACCAGGTTCTCTTCGCCAAGTACAGTGGCGACGAGATCAAGGTGGCCGACCAGGAGATGTTGATCGTCTCCCGTGGCGACATCCTGGCGGTGGTGGAGTAATTCACCGAAAGATGTGTGTGTAAATCTTCGGCCCGGACCCCATGGTCCGGGTTTTTTTGTATCCGGAACCAGACTCTGGCAGCCAGCCATCGAAGATCCCCGCGTTGACTCTCTCCGGTTTTCGCCCTAGATTCCGTCAATCAAGGAGTGATTCATGAAGTTTCTGTTCTGCATTCCGATCCTGGCGGCCTTTCTTTCGAGTCCCCTCCTGGCCGAGGAGGGCGAAGGCGTACCGATCCTGGTGATCCCCGAAGCCGAGTTCGACTTGGGCGAGATTCCGCAAAGTCCGCGCGTAAGCCATGTCTTTCGCTTCGAGAACCACGGCGATGCGCCACTCGTGATCCACGAAGCGAAGGGAACCTGAGGTTGCACGGCTGCCGTCGCATCGACGGAGCCTGTTCCCCCGGGCGGGGAAGGCGAAATCACCGTGACCCTGAATCCGGAAGGCCGTTCCGGTAGAACCGTCAAGAAAATCAAGATCAAGTCCAATGACCCGAAGAACCCCTTGCTTCGGGCGACCCTGATTTCCTACATCATTCCCGATTTCGGTTTTGAAAAGAAAACCCTGAGCTTTGGCAAAATGAAGCAGGGAGAAGTCCACCGAAAGACCGCGAAGCTGATCACCTACTATCCCGAAGAGGCGAAGATTCGGGAGATCAAATGCTCCGCTCCCTGGCTGTCGGCGCGCGTTCTGAAAGAACTGGCGCCGGGGAAGTACGAAATCGAAGTTACGGCGGGTGAGGAGATTCCTGCCGGGCGAGCGAACGAGACGCTCACGGTTTTCGGAACCCTGGAAAACCCGGACCGGGCCCGGCTGCGAATCACTGGCATGGTAAGCGGAGACATTGAGATCAATCCCGCGCAGGTCACCTTCAAGCTGGAATCTCCCGAGATCGACGACCTTCCTCCCGAAGAGATCGTCCTGCGGGGAAGCCCCAAACGACCATTCCAGATCATCGACTTCGAGGATCAGGAGGGACGACTGGAGCTGGAACTGGAAATTCTGGAAGAGGGAAGCGTGTACCGCCTGAAAGCATGGCTGGCCGAGGACTTGCCCGAGGGTGAGCGCTGGCTGCAGGGCACGATCCAGGTCCAGACAGATGCAGTAAGCCAGAAGGAAATCCTGATTCCCTATCGGGTGGTTCTCTTGGGTCTCACTCGAGGTAAATAAGCTTGGAACCCTGCCACGAAAACCATGGCCCCCCTGTCCTGCTTTCAGAAGAGGACAGGGGAGTTTTATTTTATGAGAGAGTTGGCTTTGACAAAACCCGATCTTCGAAGTAGCGAGCGAGAGAGAACTCTCGCGGGCGAGCCCTTCGAGCTTTGGGTTCATAGAAGCCGGGACACCCTCTACGCCACGCTCCTTCGAATCCTGCGCAACGAAAGTGAAGCAGAAGACCTGCTTCAGGACACCTATCTGCGAGCGCTCTCCCGCCTTCACAGTTTTCGCGGAGAAGGGGATCCTGTCGGCTGGCTTCGCCGCATCGCCGTTCGATTGGCCCTGAACCACCTGAGGCGGAAGTCGCTTTTGCGCTGGATTCCCTTTGCGGAATCAGGAGAGCAGCCCGTCGCTGAAGTTTCCTCCCGGGGAGCGGAACATCGACAACGCCGCGAACGCCTGGAGGAACTTCTTCGCAGGGAGTCCTCGCGCTCACGAGTGGCCTTCTCCCTTCGTGTTCTGGATGACCGCCCCTACGCAGAAATCGCAGAACTCCTGTCCTGTTCTGAAGCCTCCGTGCGCAGCATCGTTTCTCGCACACGGCTTCGACTGGAAGAGGAGATTCGCAAACGAGGTTGGAACGATGACTAAGCCTGTAGACTGGAAATCAATGCTGGAAGATCGGGAACCCCGCTTGGGCGACCGGGCCGCCGCAGACATCGAGGAGGCTGTTCGCAATGCCTCCAGCGGCTCGCGTTTCCGCTGGCCACGGCGTGCCTGGCTATTGGCACCCGTTCTGCTGTTTCTGCTTCTCGCCTGGCCCCCCGCCGAGCCGGACATTCTGCTTCTCGATGAAGAGAGCTTCCTGACCTCTCTAGCAAACTGGGACGGGGAACTCACCGAATATACCGAAATCAACTGGGAGGGAGACTGGAGCTCCAAGGACCTTCTCTCTCTCGGTGAGGAACTGGAAACCTTAGACTTCTGAACCTGGAGGAATGATGAAAAAGTGGATCCTGTGTTTGTTGATTCTCCTGATTGCCAGCTCCGGCATGGCCCGCCCCCGGGACCGGAAGCCGGAGAAATGGCGTGGACACGAGAAGCCCCGCGAAATGGTGGACGCCTTCCGCCTCTATCGCCTGACCGAGGAACTGGCACTGAATGAAGAACAGACCGCCAGGATCTATCCGCGTTATGCGGAGATCGCGCGAAAATCGGAGGAACACCGCGAGGAAACCGGCAAGGCGGTCAAGGAGCTCAAGAAGCTGCTCGAGGATGGAAAGACCGGCAAGGCGGCCGATCTGGCAGAATCCATTCATGCCTCCCGTGCGGAGTTTTTTCTGGAACAGCAAGGTCTTCGGGACGAGATCTTCCAACTCTTCGATGAGGAGCAGAAGGCCCGCTTCATTCTTTTTGAGCGGAAATTTCAGAAGCACCTGAAGAAGGTCATGGACAAGCGCGAGAGAGGCCGTCGCGGCCGCAGAGCGGGAAAGCCGGGCGCAGAGCGCGGGCCCGGACGCCCCGGTGGACCCGGAGTCCCTCATCCCGGAGGCTGGTAGCCTTCCCTGCCCCCTCCTTCGGGAGGGGTTTTTTCTTCTCACTTCCGCCCTGTCCCGCTAGGCTCCCTCCACAATTCCAGGGAAAGGGGTTTTCGTGGAAGGGAACTTCATTCAGCGTCTGTTCTCAAGCCTTGACCAGCTCTTTTCATCCATGGAGGCCTGGGTCACACCCTCCCCGGCTCTGGACAGCTTCCTGAGCCGTCTGGATTCCTGGGTCTGGGGCAACTTCCTGGTCTTTCTGCTGGTTGCCACGGGTCTCTATTTTGCCCTCCGCAACCGATTTATCCAACTTCGCAAACTGCGACACGCCATCGACCTGGTTCGCGGGAAGTACGACAATCCCGACGATGAAGGCGACATCAGCCACTTTCAGGCTCTGGCCACGGCGCTTTCGGCAACGATCGGAACGGGGAACATCGCCGGAGTAGCTACGGCCATTGCTGCCGGAGGCCCGGGAGCGGTCTTCTGGATGTGGGTCACCGGGTTTTTGGGAAGCGGGATCAAGTTTGCCAGTTGCACGCTGGGAATGCGCTTTCGGATTGTTCACGAAGACGGATCCGCCTCGGGCGGGCCGATGTACTACCTGGAACATGGCCTGGGGCGTCGCTGGTTTTCCTCCCTGTCCACGCTGGCAGCCCTGGTGGGCGCCTTTCTCCTGTCCTGGCAGGTGGGAAGCGAGAGCATGAGCGCACCCCTTCGCGCCCTGTTGCAACTGATGGCATTCTCGGGGCTTCTTTTGATCTGGTTTATCGCTCTGCGTCTGCTTCGATCCTGGAGTGCGCCCCTTGCGCCGCGCTTCGATCCCCTTCTCCGCGCTCTTCACTTCCAGAAATGGCTGGCCGTGCTCTTTGCTCTCTTTGCCGCCATTGCGAGTTTTGGAATCGGAAACATGATCCAGGCGAACAGTCTGGCCCTGCCGCTGTACGAGGATCTCGGGGTTCCCAAGAGTCTGACCGGGATTATTCTGGCCCTTCTGGCCGGTCTTGTGATCATCGGGGGAATCAAGCGCATCGGCCGTTTTACCGGGAAACTCACGCCGGCCATGACCATAATCTATGTGATCGGTGCAATGGCGATCCTGATCAAGAATGCCTCTGCCATCCCCGGCGCCTTCGAACTGATTTTCTACCACGCCTTCCACCCGACGGCCGCCGCCGGAGGATTTGCGGGTGCAGCGGTATCGCTGGCAATTCAGAAAGGGGTCGCCCGGGGTGTTTTCAGTAATGAGTCTGGTCTGGGAAGTGCGCCCATCGCCCATGCGGCGGCAAAGACCCGGGAGCCGGTGCGCGAGGGGCTCGTCGCCATGATCGGACCCTTCGTCGATACGCTCCTGATTTGCACGATGACGGCCCTGGTGATTTTGACCACCGGCGCCTGGACCCTGACAGACCCCGGCACGGGTCTGGGCCTCACCAGCACGATTCTCTCGAAAACAGCCTTCGAAATGGGACTTCCGGGATTCGGAGGATGGATCGTAACCTCCGGCATCCTGCTCTTTGTCTTTTCGACGATTATCGGCTGGAGCTATTACGGTGATCGCAGCGTGGAGTATCTCTTTGGAAGCAAGGGGATCCGGGTCTACCGCTGGATCTACATTCTCCTGATTCCCCTCGGTGCGGCCATGAAGGTGGAAGTGATGTGGACGATTGCCGACATCACGAACGGACTGATGGCCTTTCCCAACCTGGTGGGCCTGATCTTCCTGAGTCCTTTGGTGCTTGAAATGACCCGCGAGTACTTCAGTCGCGAGCAAAAACGGACAGGGTGATTTTTTACATGAGCTGCGAGAGGAAGGTTCTCGCGGGTACCACGACCGGTCCCCTCGCATCGTAGAATAATCGTGATAATTCTACGATAGTATCGATTTTAATCACGACCCCCGGGGGCATCCCCTCAACGCAGCCCGATGTCCCAGAGGATCACCGGCTTTCCATCCTTTGCTTTTTCCAGACGGAGACCGCGCATATTACCCAGATCCAGGGTCTCGCGGGGTAGTCGCAGAAGAATCACTCGCTCTTCCTTGTCCAGAAGCCGGATCTTCCAGCGCCATTCCCCGCCACGCCGGGCCTTGCTTTCCAGCACCAGATCAAGCTCTGTGGCCCCCTTGATCGCTTCCACTGTAATTTCGATCTGCTCAAAGAGCCTCCAGTCCCGAAGCTCCGGCCGAAAAGTGGCACTGGAATCCAGCGTCAGGACTCCATCGGTCTCACGAACCCCACCCTTCCAGCCCCGGGAAACCGCTTCCTCCTCCAGAAGGGAATGAAACTCTCCCGAAAACGCTTCCCGCCTTCGCCTCAGAAAGTCCTCCGCGTATCGATCATCTCCGGACAGGAGATCCAGTGCCGCCCTGCGCCATTGAAGCAGCCAGCCCGGAGAAGGAAGGCTTCGCCCCCGCGCCGCATCGCAATCCAGACTCCGGGCCAGGGGTCGCGAGAGGGGACTTCGGGAATGCTCCAAAGCCGACAAAAGACCAAGATCCTCCAGGCCGTCCTGAAAGCGGCGGGCGAGCAGGGTATTAGCTTCCGGTAAATCGACAATCAATTCCGAGAGCCAGGAGAACCAGGCACAAAGAGGAAGCAGGCGGGCAGAGACGGCGGCGGCCCGGGGGTTCAGGCTGGGGATGTCGCCGGGGGGAAGATGCGTGGCTCGCGCACGCTCTCCTTCTTCTCCATTGAGAATCAGTTCTTCGAGGGAAGGCGCTCTTCCCCTGTCCAGAATCCGAAGAGGGGCACTTTCGATTTCATAATCCAGAAGCTCCAGGGCCAGGGTGAAGCTCTTTTGGCCGTGCCGACTGTGAATCGTGATTTCGCTTTCGTAGTAACCGGGCCAGCTGCCATGGGGAATCTTCGCCTCCAGCCATAGTCGCAAGATGTTTCCGTACTTCAGGGTCTGTCGGGAGACCGGGCGGAGAGACTCGTCACGATCAACGACGAAGAGAGACAGGCAGTTTGCAGGGAGAGAGTCCCCTTCTTCGCTGAGCAGCACCCCTGCTGTCAGGCGGAGATCTTTCAGGGTTTCCCCGGCCTCGATCAGAAGCTGGAGAGCCTCACTTTCACCGATGGCCATATGAAGCGAGGAAGAAGACTCATCTTCGACCGAGGGAAGGACTTCCGGAAAGTTCCGCGGAGGGCTGGCAAGGGAGTGAAGGAAGGAAAGACGCAGGTCGGGTTCCGCGAAGGAAGAGGAGACCATCAGCAGAAGCGGGAGCAGAATGAACCGGGTTCCTGTTTTCATCTTCCCTCTCCTCGCTGCTTTCCTGAGGCCTTTACGAAGTGAAAGGCTTCCTTGCCCTGGGCATGGGCCAAGGCTTCCAGCGGCCTCTTTGCTTTTTGAAGAGCCTCTTTCCACTCCGACTCCGGGTCACTGTCGTAGACCACGGCTCCACCTGCCCCGACCAGGGCGCGCTTTCCGAGAATCTGAACGGTCCGGATGACGATGTTCAGGTCCATCCCGCCATCGAAACTCAGGTATCCGATGGCACCGGAATAGAAACCTCGTTCGCAGGGCTCCAGTTCCCCGAGAATCTGCATGGCGGCGATTTTCGGGGCCCCTGTCATGGAGCCACCGGGGAAGGCGGAGGCGAGAAGATCCAGCCGGTCACGCCCGTCGGGAAGTTGTCCGGCAATCGTGGAGACCATCTGGTGAACGGAGGCATAGGTTTCCAGGGCGCAGAGTTCCGGGACATGAATGCTTCCCGTCTGACAGACCCGGGAAAGGTCATTCCTAAGAAGATCGACGATCATGATGTTTTCGGAACGGTCTTTCTCGCTTCCCCGTAAGTCGTCCTTCAGGGCACGGTCTTCCCGGGGGCTTGCCCCGCGAGCTCGTGTTCCCTTGATCGGACGGGCTTCCACACGACCCTCCGGACTCACAGAAAGAAAACGCTCCGGACTCGAGGAGCAGAGCGTGGCTTCCGGCAGTTCCAGATAGGAGGAAAAGGGAGCGGGATTGCTTTTTCGCATTTCGAGAAAAAGATCCACCGGTCGGCCTTCGAAGCTAGTTTCAAAGCGGGTGGTCAGGCAAAGCTCATAGGCGTTGCCATCGAGAATCTCTTCCCTGCATCGGGCAACGGCCGCCCGGTAGGACTCCCCGTTCAGACTTGTTCTGACTTCGAGGCTCTCGCCGGATCTTTTGTGAACAGGTTCTGCTTGCTGTTCCGAAGGGATCTCATCGCGAAGGGACTGGGCCAGTTCCTCCGCCTTTTTCCCGGCAGACTCCGGGCTGTCTCCAAGACCGTATCCCAGGGCAAAACCAAGACCCTCCCGGTGATCCAGCAGGAGAAACCGTTCGTAAAACTGAAGGGAAATCTCCGGCAGTTCCAGGCACTCCTGACTTGCTGCCTTCAGGGGAAGAAGCTCCCGGCCCAGTTCATAGGAGAAAACACCGATCGCTCCTCCGGGAAAGGGAACTCCCGGTTCAGGATCCGGAGCGGGAAAGCGGGAAAGAACTTTCCGAAGTGCCAAAAGAGGCGCTTCATTCCACTCTTCCCGTTCTCCGCGAAACTCAAAACGGTTTCTCTTGTTCAGGCTTTGAAAACGGGCAAAGGGGCTGTGGGCCAGCAAAGTCCAGCGACTTCGTTCATTGTGCTCTCCGCCGCTTTCCAGCAGGGAGAGTCCTTGACCACTCCAGGACAGAGCCAGGCTCTCTAGATCGGGAAGCCCGGAAAGGGGGAGTTTGCACAGAGAGGAGAAGATCCTGTTATGCCCGTTCATGTCATCAGAATACGCGAGCAGGGTCACAAGCTCAAGGCTCCTCGTTGACGGATGGGCATTCTCGTCCTACTTTCGCTCCGTCTCAGGCCAAGGGAGGGCCATGATCCTGCCCGTTGGACACATTGCCCCGGACTTCAATCTCATCAACCAGACCCATCAGCGCAGCAGGCTCTATGATCTGTCGGGCCCGAAGGCCATTCTCTTCTTTCCCACAGCCTTTTCCTTTTATTGCGGGAACAAGATCCCCGGTGTTGATGCACTGGGCGCGGATCTGAAAAAAGCAGGGTTTCAGCATTTTCTGGCGATCAGCCGGGAAAGCCCCTGAGCCAGTCAGGGTTTTGCCAAGGCTCTCAATCTGGAGCATTTCACCCTGCTTTCGGACATGGACAATCGCGTGGCTTGCGAGTGGGGGACCTACATTCCCTCCGGAACACAACGAGTAAACAAACGCGCCTTCTTCCTTCTCGATGAAGAAAACCGGATTCGCTACTCCCATGACATCACCCTGAAGCCCTCCGGTTTTGATCTCGTCTGGATTCTTTCAAACCTGGACAGCATTCTCGGCGATCCTCCCCCGGAGCCCGCACCCTGGGACGGCCCGATCCCGGAGGAAGAGGAAATGCCGACAGGAGAGATTCCGGCACCCGGAGAAGAGGCCCCCGATTTCGAAGTCATGGAAAGCCATATGAATCCGGTAGCTCTTCAGGACTTTCGGGGCCGGCGCGTGGTTCTGCTGTTTTACCAGCATGACTACTCTCTTGCCTGCAGCGAACTGCTTCTCGACTATGCGTCTCAGCGCGGGGAATTCGAAAAACGCGACACCGTGGTTCTCGCCATCAACCGGGACAACCCCTACACGCACCGGGCTTTTGCCAAGGAGTTTGGTTTTAACGACAGCCATCTTCTCTCGGACATGAACGGAGCGGTGGCTCGCCGCTGGGGGCTCTTCGTCGGAGGAGCTGAGCGTGCGCACAAAAAGGCCGTTTTTCTGCTGGACGAAAAGGGGCGGGTGCTCTGGAGCGAGGTTCTGAAAACGCAGGAGTCCCTGCTTCCGGCAAGAGAGATTCTCGCAAAACTGGACGAATTGGCTGATTGAAAAAGCGGGCCGGAAATCCGGCCCGCCCGCTTCACGTCTCAAGCCAAGGAGGGTTGCTCGATTCAGTACTCCCTCTACACGGCCCGGGAAGTTCAGTTCCCGTTTATTTTCGGATTCTCTTTCCGGAGCGGAAAAACTTCGAACTCATCCAGAGTTTTCAGGCTCTCCGCCGCTTCTTCGGCTCTTCCCAGTTTCTCCAGCAATTCCGCTCGAAGATGGTGGTATTCCGCATAGCGATCAAAGCTCGACCTTGATAAGTCCAAATGTTCCAAAGACTTGTCCCATTGTTCAGACTGGGCGAGGCTTAGTGCGAAGATCCAGTTCAAACCCTCATTGTCGGGGAGAAGTTCGAAGGCCTCGCTACAGGCGGCTTGGGCCTCTGCGGATTTTCTGGTGGCGAGATGGGCCAGGGCAATCGAGAGAAACTCACCTGCCTGTCGGCGTGGATGACGGTAGGCGGAGAAATAGGCGATCAGGGCCAGAAGAACATAGAGAAGAGCCAGTTTCGTGGATGCGACGGCGATCAGAATCGCCAGTCCGAAGAGAGCAAAGAAGAGACAGCCCCAGGGGGTCTTCCCGGCAGGTGCCAGAATACCATGCCGGTTTTCCTTTTCCCGAAGAGTCAGAGAGAGGGGAGCTCCGCCGGGAGCTTCCAGGGAAGAGGGCTCGCGCACGGGAATGCTGAGCCGGATGATGCCCGGAGCCACGGGCTGTCGTATTTTCGTTGTACTGGAAAAGATCATTTTGTCCTCGGGGACAGGAAATCAGGTGGACTGACCCCAGAGTTCGCCTCCGCCAGTTCCTTCTTTCTCTTCACCCTCGTCTTCGCTGTCCTCTTGTCCCGGAAGGACAGCGTTCATGGTCTCTCGGTCCTCTTCCGGGAAACACCACATGTGCATGGGATACACCGCTTCCAGCGCCTGGATGCTGGGGCTGATTTCGTCGATTTCGCGAATGCTCCCGTCTCTTTGCCTCACCATGATCCCGCTCGAGGCCAGTTGGCCCGGATCATACTGGCGATAGAAAATGTCCGTCGCATCCTCAAAGAGAAAACGGTACTTCACCTCAGAGCCGTACTTCTCCCGCATGAGGTTCCAGGCCCTTTCCCTCAGTTCCTTGAACTCGGTTTCACTTGCAGGGGCGTGGAAGAGGCGAACCTTGTAGAGGTCCCGATGAATCAGACGGCGTGCCATGTCGCTGAGAACGGGATCTTTTTCGCGCATCCAGATTTTCATACAGACCTTCAGTTCTGCGTCATCAAGCAGCAGGTAATCGGTAAGCTCCATTTCCTCTCCTGCCAGAATACGGATCACCGGATGACCATCCGGGGCATAATGCAGCTCCTCCCGGCGGAGAAGCTCCTGAACCCGGCGAATCAGGGAGATGAACATGGCCTGAGCGCTCCAGACCGTCTTGTGAAAATACACCTGCCGGTACATGTGATAGCGGGCGAGCAGGTAGGCCTCCGTGGGATGGAAGCCCTTCGCGCCGATGATCACCGAATCGTGATCTTCATCGCGCAGAGCTTCCAGTCCGAGAATCAGTCTCTCCAAATCGAAGATCCCGTATTTCACCCCTGTCATCGTGCTGTCGCGAAGCAGGTAGTCCAGGCGGTCTGCATCCAGTTGTCCGCTGATCACTCGGCTGAGGAACTTCTTCTGCAGGCGGTGATTCAGGACATCGATAATCCGGCGCGGAAGCTGCGGATGAAACTCCCGGAGAACCCGGTTCACCTCTGTGGAGGAATCCAGAATGATGCGTCGGGTCCACTCTTCGTGGCTCACCCCGAGGACAGCTTCAGAGACATGGCTGAAGGGGCCGTGCCCGAGGTCGTGGAGCAGGGCGGCCACGCGAGTCCAGAGTTTTTCCTTGGCGGTGATCTCTTCGCTCTTGGAAAGCTGCTCCAGAATGCGACCGGTGAGGTACATGACACCGATACTATGGGCAAAACGGGTGTGCTCGCCGCCCTGGTAGACCAGGTTCGTCAGCCCCAGTTGCTTGATGCGCCGCAGGCGCTGAAACTCCGGCGTATTGACCAGATCCCAGATCAGTTGATCAGCCTGGCTCTCAAGGTCCAGAGTGATAATTCCGTGAATCGTGTCGCGAAGGAAGATTTCTCGTGAAGCCATGCGATGAAGCTAAAGGCTTGGAGGGTACAAGTCAATGCGGTGCGATAAGATCCCCGCTTGTGAGCTATGCTTCCGGACAGTATTCTCTTTCCATGCACCCAAGGATACTCCTCAGCCGCGAAGTGGATCTTGGCACCCTGAAGATCGGGGGCCGGCAGCCCCTGTCCTGTCAATCCATGATCACGGCACAGACCGAGGACAGCGAGGCGGCCTACCGGGAAATCAGCGAACTGGAAGAAGCGGGAGCGGATCTGGTCCGGCTAACGGTTCCTGGCCTGAAGGCAGCCGCTTCTCTTGAGTCCCTTCGCGAGCGAATGGCAAGGGCAGGGATCTGCACTCCCCTGGTTGCAGACATTCATTTCAGCCCGGAGGCTGCTATTCTGGCGGCGGACTTTGTCGAGAAAGTCCGCATCAACCCCGGCAATTTCTCCGACCGAAAGCGCTTTGAAGAATCGGAATTCACGGACGAGCATTACCAAAGGGAGCTGGAGAGGGTGGCGGGCCTTTTCACGCCTCTTGTGGAAAAGTGCCAGCGACTGGGCCGCGTCCTTCGCATCGGAGCAAATCATGGTTCCCTTTCCGACCGCGTGATGACGCGCTTTGGTGACACTCCCCGGGGCATGGTGGAAAGCGCTCTCGAGTACGCCCGCATCGCAGAGTCTCTCGACTTCCACGACCTTGTGTTTTCCATGAAGGCCAGTTCCGTGCGAACGGCCATCAATGCGGGCCGCCTGCTTGCCCTGGAGCAACTACGCCGAAGCGAGGAAGAGGGTCTGCCGGTGTATCCCTTTCATCTTGGTGTGACAGAGGCCGGGGAAGGGGAGGACGCTCGCATGAAGAGCTTCCTGGGAATCGGGGGGCTGCTTCGCTGGGGAATTGGCGATACTCTTCGGGTGTCCCTGACCGAAGAAGCGGTGCGGGAGATTCCTGTGGCCCGGGAATTGGCAGCGCATTTCGAGGAAGCCAGAACGGATGCAGTTCCCTGGACTCTTCAGGAGCTTGTCGAAGCCCTCCAGGGGGAGAAGCTTCCCGCAGCCCGCGCACTGGAGGATCCCGGACACCGTCACCCGGTGATTCTATCACCGGTTCACTGGAAACCCGGAGTGGAGGATCTGAGATCTACCGACTGGGATGAAAGCGCCCCGGACCACATCAGCACAGAGGAGCGTGGTGGCTGCTCAGAGGTCGACAAGGAGGATGTCCTGGCCCTCTGCCTCGGCCCCGGACTCGATCTTCTGGAGGGTCGCAGCGGAGGACTCAGGGTCTTGGCAGACAGCGCGGAATCTGCCCGGGAGCGATGCCGCCTCGCCTTTTCGCTCTTACAGAACACAAGGCTCCGCATGAACCGTGCTGACTTTATCACCTGTCCCGGATGCGGGAGGACTCACTTCGAACTCCAGGAAGTAAGCAGGAAGTTGCGCGACAGGTTTGCCCACAGAAAAGGACTGAAGATCGGAGTCATGGGCTGCCTTGTGAACGGCCCCGGGGAAATGGCCGATGCGGACTACGGCTATGTGGGTGCGGCTCCCGGTCGCGTGGACCTGTATCGAGGGCAGGAATGTGTGGAAAAGAACATTCCCGAATCAGAGGCAGTGGAGAAGCTGGAAGAGTTGATCAACTCCCGGGAGCAAACCAGCGACCCCCGAGATACTGGGCAGTAATCGCGAAGGCCAGTGAAAGCAGAATCCACCGCGCGTCCATACCAAGCCAGGTTCTCATCCAGAAGAGAAAAGGAATGGGAAGGTGAATGGCCAGAAACCATCGCAGGCTTCTATTGGGAACACGGACTCGCCAGGCACCAAAAGGAAGGTTCAGCAGAAAAACGCTGACGGCCAGAAGCACCGCTTTCTGAAACAGAATCATCCCAGAACCACGACCTGACCCGCGCTACCTTCCAGGACGCGCCCCACGAAACAGGCATCGGCAACTCCGGCTTCCAGAAGTTCCGACAGAAGGTTGTCTGCATCGGACTCTGCAACGGAAATCAGAAGCCCCCCGCTGGTCTGGGCATCGCAGGCCAGCCAGAGATCCTCTTCACGCGCACCTTTTGAAACCAGAAAGCCCTTAAGTGCCTTGCGGTTTGTGCGGGAACCTCCACAGAGGCGCTCCTGCAATATCATGTCTCTTGCGCCGGGGTATTCCGGGAGATCTTGACCGAAGAGTTCCACGGTGAGCCCGGAGGCCAGTGCCACTTCATGGACATGACCCGCCAAGCCGAAGCCGGTGACATCGGTAAGGGCGTGAACCCCGCGGGAGGGATCCGCCTCACTGCGAAGGGCCACATCTTCGACAAAGGGTTGCAGGGTTTCCGCCGCCAGTTTGTTCAGGGTCATCATGCCCTGAACCGCCGGCTCCATGTCCTCTTCGCTTAAATCACCGGAACCGTAGCCGGAGAACAGGGCTGCCGTTCCCAGAGCCTTGCTGAGAATCAGACGATCACCGGCCTTTGCCCCGGAATTGGGAAGAACGCGCAGGGGCGATACAGTTCCGGTCACGGAAAGACCGTATTTCAGTTCGAAGTCCTTGATCGTATGCCCGCCCGCCAGCACAGCCCCCGCCTCGCGAATCGCACTTTGCCCTCCCCGCAGAATCTCCGCGAGAATCGACTTCTCCAGCTTCGGAGGGAAGCAGCAGATGTTCAAAGCCGTGAGCGGTGTGCCGCCCATGGCGTAGACATCGCTGAGTGAATTCGCTGCGGCGATTCTGCCAAAGCGGAAGGGATCGTCCACATTGGGGGTGATAAAGTCGAGAGTCTGTACCAGGGCTAGCTCCGGGGAGACCGGGCAGACCCCGGCATCGTCGGAATGCTCGATTCCCACGATCAATTCCGAACTTTCCTCCGGGGAAAGCTTCGAGACGATTTCCGCCAGGTCCTCCGGACCCATCTTGGCAGCTCAGCCGCCTGCGCCGGCGAAATCCGTCAGCCTGATTTTGCGATCTTCTTCCATGGGGAGAAGCTAACGGTTTTCGGGGTTTGATCAAGGAAAGACGAGAGGATTGACAGATGACCCCCCCTTTTCTTTCTTAGTGGAGGTTGTTAACTCTTTTACACTTTGGATTATGCCCCGATCAAAACAGAACCGGAAAGTAAAGGGTGTCCCCGAGGCCACGATCCTGCGGCTTCCGCTCTACCTGAATCGCCTCCGTGCGCTTCAGAGAGCCGGCGCGGAACAGGTCAGCAGCCGTGAACTCGCCGATGGTCTGCAAATCAAGGCCGGACAACTTCGCCACGACCTCCATCACTTCGGTGGTTTCAGCCGCCCGGGTCACCCCTATGAAGTGGACGCACTGATCCTTCGCCTCATCGAGGTTATGAAGCTCGGCCACTGCCCCTACATTATTGCAGGAGTGGGACAGCTTGGTCAGGCTATCGCCAACTACACACACTTCGACGAGTACGGTTTTCGCCTGAAGGGCCTCTTCGATGTCAACCCACGCATTCAGGGCATGCTGGTTCGAGACATTCCCGTGCGAGGCCTTCTGGAGATGGATTCCTTCATCCGCAAGGAGAAGATCGAGATGGGGGTTCTCGCCGTGCCCCCTTCTGCGGCCCAGGATGTCGTGGATCGAATGGTGAAGGCGGGAATCAGGGGGATCTGGAACTTCGCTCCCGTGGAACTGGAAACTTCCCCTGATGTCGTGGTTCAGGAGGAGTTTCTTTCGGTGAGCCTTATGGCCCTGAACTTCAAAATGAAGTCTATTTCTTCAGGGTCTTGAAGGGCTCGAAAGTCATGAAGTCCGCGTGGTGGGCGATCAGCCCCTCGATCGTTCTCGGAAAAGCGTCCCCCTCCTTTGAATGCACTGCAATCAGGTGACAGACTTCCGGCGGCAAACCAAAGCGTTGGGCAACAGCAACCCCGGTGAAGGGGTGGCGAAGGAGCTTGCCCAGATCACTGACCTCCACGCGACCGTCCCTCTTTGTGTATTCCTGTAACTTGCCCACATCAATCAGGATGCTTCCGGCGATCAGCACATCCAAGTTGATGGGAAGGGCGTCGCCGTAGAACTCCTGCATCTTGAGAGCGCTGTCCCGGCAGATATGCACGACACTTCGCTTGTGTGCCATGAAGCTGACGGCTTTTTCCGTAAGCAAGGTAAAGGGAATCTCTTCGAGGTCCGAAGCATCGAGATCACTTTCCTCGATGGCCACTTCCCAGCAGCGAGCTGTTTTCTCACGCAGCCCATCGTCTTCAATCCAGTCCAGTTCCGGCCAAAGGGCGCGTATTTCATCCGCCATTCTTGTCCCCTATTGGTTGCTGAATTCGTTTGGCTCCCGATTGAACCCCGCATCCGTCCTTCGGGTGTTGTGGGACCGCCTCACTTCATCAATAAACTCCGGGTCCATGTCGATTCTCTCGTCGCATTCCCTTCGCAGGTCAACGCTTGAAGTCATGTTTCCGGCGTGAACCAGATGCACGATCACTCCCATGTCCTTGATCTGCCGGATCACCGGAACAAAGCTGGAGTGGGGCGCGAGGAGGATCAGGTGTTCAATCATGCCGCGCGCCGCCAAGGACACCATGTCAGCTACCATGAGCACATCCACGCCCTGTTGTTCGTAGTCCGCATAGCCTTCCTCGTCCACATAGCGAAGAGTGCGGCCCAGCTTGACTTCAAAGCGGGGAAGGAACTCAAGGCGATGGAAGAAACCCTGTTTCTTCTGCACCCTTTCCAACTCTTCTTCGCTGGGGTCAGGCGCGGCCCAGGGTAAGGCGTGGTAGTAGAGGGTGCGAAGCAGGGTGAGGTGACGACCGGTCTGTCGGCCTGCCTCAAGCACCAGTTCCCTGGCAAGTTTGTGGTAGTCCACCTGCGCCCGGTCGTACTCCTTGATCAGAAGCATCTCCAAATACGCACCATCAATAAGAATCGCAGCTTTCGACATGTGTCACTCTCAATCTATGGAATGTTAAACTCAAAGACCCGCCCCGCGAAGGCGGCATCTACCTGAACCAGCCTCTCTTCGTCAAAGTGAAAGCGCCCGAAGGCCCTTCGTCGATGAAGCGGAAGTTTCACTGACTCCGTCTTTACCTCATACAGATAGAGAAAGCGTTCGCGCCGGTCCTTTCTTTCGATCCATCGTGCCGTGGGCTTTCCCAGAGCTGTTTCGACCTGTTTCTTGTCGGGCATCAGGCTTCGGAGCTGTTGCCGGAGAGTCATGGTCCGCAAGGTGGATTGTGATCGATCCACATCTGCAGAACCTATTCCCTCGAGCAGGTTTCGCAAGGCTTCCGCAGGGAAGAGTTGGTTGAACTCTTCAGGAAAGTGAATTCCGCAGAAAAGCTCCTCGTGGAAATCGAGCGTGTAGTCAAGGTCCCGCCCTGGCTGTTCACCCCAGCCAAACTTCAGTCCCTCTGTTTCTCCCAAAGGAACCCGCTCTGCGAGAGGAGCGATCCTCAGGAAGGAATACACACGGCTCGTGGTCTGCTCTTGCGAGCGGATCAACTCCGACGGGGTCACTTTCATGACCCGGTCAATATCGTCCCCGCTGAGAATCGGGTTCAGACATGAAACGGAATAGTGACTATCACTGAGAAACTCAAAGTTCTCGGAAAAGTCCTTTAGCTGGTTTTTGAGTTTTAACAGTCTCCAGTAAACACAACCGCTTGATGAAACCACTCCGGCTATCAACAGGGCGAATAGAATCCAGCGTAATAATCGCATGGCAGTAATCTAGCGAGGAAGACAGGTGCTGGCAAGGAAGGAGATTTCCGAATCACATTCCGCGGCGGTACTGCCCCCCGATGTCGTAGAGCGCACGGCTCATCTGGCCGATCGTGCAGACCCGGGCAGCATCCATCAGGGCTTCAAAGATGTTGCTCCCGGAGAGGGCCGCCTCGCGGAGTCTCAATAGAGCCGCTCCAGAGCGATCTCCGTGGAGTTTCGAGAGGTTTCGAACCTGCTCAACCTGCCCTTGCTTTTCCTCTTCCGTGGAGCGGATCATTTCCGTTTCCTCTACGCGACCTTCCTCGGTCTCCGGATTCTGGAATGTATTGACTCCCACAATGGGAAGTTCGCCGCTGTGCTTGAGGGTTTCGTAGTGGAGACTCTCCTCCTGGATCTTCCCCCGCTGATACATGGTTTCCATGGAACCGAGGACGCCGCCGCGGTCGGTCATCGCATCGAATTCCCGAAGCACGGCCCCTTCCACCGCATCGGTCAGTTCGTCAATGATAAAGGCACCCTGCTCCGGGTTCTCGTTCTTTGCCAGACCAAACTCCCGGTTGATGATCAACTGGATTGCAAGGGCGCGGCGTACAGACTCTTCGGTCGGCGTGGTGATCGCTTCATCATAGGCATTGGTGTGCAGGCTCTGGGCATTGTCATTGATGGCGTAGAGGGCCTGCAGAGTGGTGCGAATGTCGTTGAACTGGATCTCCTGAGCGTGGAGGCTGCGTCCGCTGGTCTGAATGTGGTACTTGAGTTTCTGCGAGCGCTCGTTTCCTCCGTAGAGATCCCGCATGGCAATCGCCCAGATTCTCCTTGCGACACGACCGATCACGGAATACTCGGCGTCCATTCCATTGCTAAAGAAGAAGCTCAGGTTCGGGGCAAAGCGGTCAATCTCCATGCCCCGGGCACGATAGTACTCCACATAGGTGAAACCGTTGGCAAGGGTGAAGGCCAACTGGCTGATGGGATTCGCCCCCGCCTCGGCAATGTGATAGCCACTAATGGAAACACTGTAGAAATTACGCACACCGTTCTCAACGAAGAACTCCTGGACGTCCCCCATCATTTTCAGGGCGAACTCCGCGCTGAAGATGCAGGTGTTCTGGGCCTGGTCTTCCTTGAGAATGTCGGCCTGAACGGTGCCACGGATATTGGCAAAGACCTGATCACGGATCTCCCGGTACTCCTCTTCCGGCAGCAGGTCTTCTCCGCTGACCCCGAGCATTCCCAGAAGACTTCCGTCGTGTCCCTCCGGGATATCCCCCCGGTATTGCGGCTGTTTGCCTTCACAGAGGGATGAGATTTTCTCTTCGTCCCAGCGCCCGCTTTCCTTCAGGCGTTTTTCCACCGCCTGATCCACGGCGGCATTCAGGTAGAAGGCCAGCATCATGGGTGCCGGGCCGTTGATGGTCATGGAGACACTGGTTTTCGGGGAACAGAGATCGAAGCCGGAGTAGAGTCGCTTGACATCGTCGAGCGAACAGATGCTCACGCCACTGTTTCCAACCTTGCCATAGATGTCAGGACGCTCGTTTGGATCTTCTCCATAAAGAGTCACGGAATCAAAGGCCGTGGACAGGCGAACGGCCGGAAGTCCCCGGCTCAGGTAATGGAAGCGGCGATTCGTTCTCTCCGCAATTCCCTCTCCCGCAAACTGTCTCGTCGGATCTTCTGCGGTACGCTTAAAGGGAAAGACACCCGCAGTATAGGGGTAACTACCCGGCAGGTTTTCTCTTGCGAACCACTGAAGCAGTTCTCCCCAGTCTCGGGTCGAGGGCAGGGCCACCTTGGGGATCTTTGTTCCCGACAGACTTTCCCGGTAGTTTTCTACCCGGATTTCTTTTCCCCGAACTTCGTAGGAGCTTTCATCCTGCTTCAGGGCATCCTTCCGGGACTCCCATTCGGCCAGTTGTTTACGGAAACCGGGGTCCAGTTCGGATAGCAGTTCCTGGTATCTTTGCTTCAGGAGTTGAATCTCTGGCTTGCCCACGAGAAGGGCTTCCGGCTTGTAATCCTGATCGACGGGCGGGGGCTCTTCGCCCCACTCACGAAGGGCTCGCGCCAGACCGTCGGCGCGAAATGCCAACTCGGCCTGTGACCCGGATTCCTTGTGGTGGCTGCGAACAGCCTCGGAAATCTCCGAGAGATAGCGAACCCGACTTCCGGGAACCACGCTGGGAACATCCGTCGCCCGCTCGGGCATTTTCCCGGCCTTCCATTCTCTTTCTTCAGCGGCTTCCAGTTGCTTCAAGGTCCATTCAAAGAGACGGTCGACTCCCTCATTACCAAAGTGGTTGGCTGCGGTCAGAAAGACCGGCATGCTATCAAGGGGCATTTCAAAAAGATCCCGATTCCGCTGGACCTGCTTACGCACATCGCGAAGGGCGTCTTCTGCGCCACGCTTGTCGGCTTTGTTAATGACAACGCCCCGGGCAAAATCGAGCATCTCGATCTTTTCCAGTTGGCTTGGCGCACCGAACTCCGGAGTCATGACATAGAGGGACAGGTCGCAGAGGTCTGCCACCTGGGAGTCACTCTGTCCGATTCCCGCTGTCTCGAGAATGACAAGATCAAAGCCCGCGGCACGAAGCGCGAGGAGTGCGTCCTCGACCACGACGGAGGTGGAGGCATGGGCGCGACGGGTTGCCATCGAATGCATGAATGTTCGAGGGCCATGGACAGCATTCATCCGGATTCTGTCCCCCAGGAGTGCTCCTCCGGTGCGGCGGCTGCTGGGATCCACCGAGAGGATGGCAAACTCGCGCTCGGGAAAATGGTGAAGAAAGCGGCGAACCAGTTCATCGGTCAGGGAGCTTTTTCCGGCTCCACCGGTTCCGGTGATTCCCAGAACAAGAGGGGCCGGACTGCCGAGACGCCCGGAGAGGAAGTCCCGATATTCTCCGGGTTTGGATTTCTCCAGCAGGGTGATACTGCGAGCCAGGGCCAGAGAATCGCGGGCAAAGAGGCCTTCGGGAATCGTGTCGAGATCATCCGTGGTGGAAAAGTCTGCGCGAGTCATCATGTCCCGGATCATTCCAAGCAGACCCAGAAGCCGGCCGTCTTCTACGGAGTAGATTTTCTCCACGCCGTCCGCTTCCAGTTCCCTCGATTCTTCATCGGTGATCGTGCCTCCGCCACCACCGAAGACCCGGATATGACCAGCTCCCCGTTTACGAAGCAGATCCACCATGAAATGGAAATACTCAAGGTGTCCGCCCTGGTAACTGGAAACCGCAATTCCCTGAGCGTCCTCCTCAATGGCCGCTTCCACGATTTCCTCAACCGAGCGGTTGTGCCCGAGATGAATGACCTCGGCGCCTTCTTGCTGGAGAACTCTTCGCATGATGTTGATGGATGCATCATGTCCGTCAAACAGGGAAGCTGCGGTCACAAAACGAAGCTTGTGCCTTGTGCCGAATTGGGTCTCGCCCGCTGATTCCGTTTTTGTCTGTTTCATGCTCCCACGGTATCCAAGTCACTCGAAAGCGTCAACTACCAGGCAAGGAAAAGCCCCCCTCAAAAGAGAGGGGGGGCAGCATGCTCAGGTGCTCATCGGCGGCTACTTCAGAAGGACGCCGCGTACGGTTTCCGTCATTCCGCCGGAACGAACCCGGAGGAAGTAGATTCCACTCGGAACAGATTCGCTCGCATTGTCCATTCCCGTCCAGTCCATCTGCATCCAGCCATCCTGAGAGGCGAGGGTCTCGGAACTGTGAACCCTCCGTCCCAGAGTATCGAAGATCTCCAGGCCAACCGGACCTTCAGAGGCATAGAAGCGGAGAGTGGTCTTCGGGTTGAAGGGGTTCGGGAAGGCGCTCAAGCCCAGCGAGGCCAGAGGAGCATCGCCTTCGCCAACACCGGTGAAGTCATCATAGGTGTTGTAGAGCCAGAACTTGTAGAGCTGGACATCACCGGTTCCCCCGGCACTCTGGATGCGGATGTAGTAGATGCCCGCGTCCATGGCGAAGTCATCGAGAACCTCGTTTTCCCCGAGGCCCGTGTCATTGACGGTCGCCAGGGTGACAAAGTTCTCATCGAAGATGATCATGGAAAGATTGTGCTGCTCATCCGTGTGGATCCAACTGGCGGAACCACCTTCGGGGCCGACCTGATAGTAGGATCCCACCGGAGCAAGCGTGACATCGAGGGAGGCGTGAGCAGACATTTCGAAGCGGAAGTAGTCCTTGTCGTTGCTCGCGTCGATGGAGAAGCCACTATCCAGAATCGTGAGACCATCACTGATCGTTCCCCAGTCCGTGGCATCGGCGAAGTCATCGTTCTTCTCGAAAGGATCTCCATAGTTCTTCTGGCCACCGCGGACGTCGTCTTCCTTGGGACCTTCAAAGTTGCTGTTGTAGTAAGCTTCCATCAGCTTCGTGTAGTTCGTGGGAATTACATGGCCGAGTCCCATACCGTGACCGTGCTCATGGGAGACGACATTGGTGATGAAGCGATAGTTCTGGGAAGAGTTGCCCCAGTTCTCCGAAGAGTCGAGAACCATGTCTCCGCCACTGCTGGGGTAGTAGTTGTAGGCCAGGGTATTGCTCGAACCGTCGATGTTGCAACAGGCAATCCTGACATCTCCGCGGACACCGATCACGCCGGTGGAGTTAGGGAAGGAAGCTCCATCATCCGGCTGCTCCACATAGGTGAGCCCGGCCTTGGCAGACCAGAGACCCAGAATATCGGCAAACAGGGCCTTCCAGGTTGTTTCATTCGGGAAGTGGCTGTTCATTTCCGCATAAAGAGTGCTGGACTGCCCTTCGGCGGGAACCCAGGTTCCATCGGGCACGAAGCTGTAGCCAATAGTGACCGGGTCGCCGAGATAGCCGGTCCAGCCATAGGAGGTCGTACTCCAGCGGCTTACGCGATTGTAGCGGTCTCCCTCATCACCGGTCCAGGTGGGGAGGCTGCGGAGAATCTCTTCCACACGCTCTTTCGGGGTTCCGGGGGCGATACAGAAGGCACGGTCAGCAGTTTCCACGCAGGTGGAGTAGTGCTTCCCGGGAACCGGAAGTTCGAGGCGGCAGAGATCGTCCACCACGCGCTGGAAAGCGATCTCGTTCAGAAGTTCATAGCCTTCGGAGCAACTCTGGCGAGCCAGAGCAGTATTCATGGGGATCGCCAAAACCAGTAATCCGAGTGCGAAAAGGATCCGGATGGCGGACAATGAGATGCGAAACATGGAAACCTTCCTGTTGCAGGGGCCTGAGCAGGCAGTAATTAAACAAAGTCCACGGGAATTATACCATGTTCAGCCAGCCATGGAAAGGGCTGCGAGAGAATCATCATTATTGCAGATAGTGGAGTCCGAAATCTAGGCCGACTCCAGAATCAGGGCGATTCCCTGCCCGCCCCCGATACACATGGTGACCAGCCCGTATCGCTGCCTTTTGCGGCGAAGGGCATAGGCACAGGTCAGCGTGAGAATGGAGCCAGTAGCACCCAGCGGGTGCCCGAGCGCAATGGCGTTTCCCATCGGATTCACTTTCTCCGGGTCGATTCCCATGTCACTGAAATCCCGGATGCAGGCCAGGGCCTGTGGCGCAAAGGCCTCGTTCAGTTCCACATGCTCAATCTCTGCACCGGTGATTCCGGCAGAGGCCAGCGCTTTTTCCGTGGCGGGGACAGGTCCCCACCCCATGATCTGCGGATCACAGGCGGCGACACCCATTCCCGCAATACGAGCCAGGGGGCGTGCACCGTGCATCTCGGCATCCGCTTCTCTTGCGATCACCATGGCCGCCGCACCATCTACAACAGCACTGGCATTTCCCGCAGTGATGATTCCGCCGGGCTCAAAGGCGGCCGGGAGCCGCGCCATTTTCTCCCTGATGATTTCGTCCATGACATGGGTGTCCCGGGAGACCGTAATCGGCTCGGAAGCTCCTTCCCGGCGGAAGGAGAGGGGAGAGATTTCCTCATCAAAGTGACCGGCATCCCGGGAAGCGGCGGCATTCTTGTGGGAGCGATAGCCGAAAGCATCGGCCTCCTCGCGACTGATTTCATAGCGCCGCGCCAGTTCCTCAGCCGTATTGGCCATGGACATCCCGGCGCCCGGGTCATAAAGCCCTGCAAGCAGGGCATCCTGAAGATGTTCCCCGGGCGGAAGCGAGGAAGCGGCAATGGGTCCGTACTTCTGAACGCTCTGGCCGATCTTCCTTCCCCGGTAGTTATAGAGAATAAAAGGGTACTGCATACTCTCTGCGCCCCCGACAACAAGGAAGGGGCGTTGGGAATCGTGCCGCATTCCCGCCAGAATCATTTCTGCCCCCACGGCCACGGATTCTGCTCCACTGCCGCAGATTCTTGCTACGGTCAGCGCGGGAACATCATCGGCAAGGCCTCCCCGCCAACGCATTCCCTGTGCTGCATAGATAGAATCGCGGTGGCTGTGGGTTGCCATTCCCATTACCACATGACCCACAAGCCCGGATGGAATCGCCGTGTTCTCCAGCGTGGCGGCAATGGCCATACCCCCGAGTTGTGTTGTACTGAAACGGGAAAAGAGACCGGGTCTGCGATTATCCTCCAGAATATCCGCACGGGGGGTTCTGCGCCCACCATCGAGAATGACAACCGATTCCGACATACCCGTTTCCTCCCCCTACTCGTTCATAAAGACGGCCGGAACCCGCGGGCCGTTTTGCAGGAAGTTGTTCATTCCAACGTCATAGTCCACCAGTCTGCGGCAGGTGGCAAAACCATCCGCCTCCACCAGGATTCCCTCTTCCAGGGGAAGCGAAAGCCCCTCTCGAAGAACCTTCACGAGAAGAGCATCCACAGCCAGAGAGTGGTGACCAATGTCCAACGCGGGGAACTCATTCGGAAGTTCCATGGGTGAAGAATCCAGTGCCTGAAGAGCCCGCTCTCCGGCCAGACCTTGAGCAATCAATTTCCTGGCGCCGGCCACCGGGTCGTCCACCGCTTCCCCTTCAGCCCAGCCCCACAGGCAGGCCTCTTTTGCGCCGACCGGACGACCTGTGCGAAGAAGATCCAGACTTCTTTCCAGCCCGATCAGGCGCGGCAGGCGCTGCGTTCCTCCATAACCAGGAATGATTCCGAGATTCACTTCGGGTTGCCCCAGCATGAGTTTCCGCCCAACCACGCGCGCGTGACAAGCCATCGAAATTTCAGCCCCTCCCCCTAAAACAGGCCCGTCGAGCGCGGCCACTACGGGTTTTGGGAAAGCCGCGATGCGAAGCAGCACCTTTTGGCCAGAAAGGCATTTGGCTCGAGCTTCCTCTGCGGTTTCAAGAGCGGCGAGTTCCAGAATGTCCGCGCCGGCCAGACTTCCCCCGAAACTTGTCAGGACGACACCCTTCACCGAATCGTCTTTTTCCAGAAGATCAAGTTCGGCGTCCAGTTCCTGAAGGGTCCGCTCATTCAGGGCGTTCATGGCTTCCGGCCTGCGGATCACCAATTCTGCGATCTCCCCCTCAAGGCGGGTCTCCACATTTCGGGCGAAGAGGGGCCTGCGTTTTTCGAGAATACTCTCGCTAAGCTCAAAACCCGGGTTGTTCTTCGCGTAGGCGGTACAAATCTCGTGAACCTTCTCCATTCCCATCTCTTCGGCCAGATCCAGAAGTCCCTTGCTGAACCCCAGGGCATTGCGAGTGAGCCAGTTCAGTTCCCGGGGGTGACATATCTCCCTGTCAAACACGAAGAAGGTGCGTGCCATCAGGACCGCAAGAATCCGATCCAGCACTTCCCGCTCGAGCGCTTTGTCGTAATCCGAAGGTCCCGGGTTTTTCCGGTCGTGCCAGGGAGTATTTGCCTGCTCGGAGAAGATCGGGGGAGGAGCAAACCAGTCACTTCCCGTCTCGGCCTCTTTCATGAGGTTCTGGCATTTCACATTCAGGAGATTCCCGCGCGTGAGGTCCATGACCAGAAAAGGTCCCCCTCCTCCGATGGCACCGTTGACGATGGCGTCCACCTGTTCGACCGAAGCCTTGCCCTCGGCGAAGATCCTGGCAGCTTCCGAACAGTAGTTGCAGAAGATGTCGTCGGCCGCAAAGCAGGGGACATCGGAAGTAATGATGGGCACTTTCCCCAGAGAGGAAAGGGTCTCCAGCATTCGCTGCCCCAGTGCCTCATCCTCCGAAAGAACCACTTCCACAGGAGTGGCCCGCCATGCGGGAAAGAAGGGATGGTTTACGAAGCATCTCTCCGGATGCCGGGCATCGGATGCAATCTGTGACCGGGGAATCCCGGAGGTGGCAAATCCGATCAGACAGTCGGGGCGAACCACATTTTCCAGATCGGCGAGGATCTTCTGTTTCAGGGAAAGCTCTTCGGTGGCGGCCTCCAGGACATAGTCGCAATCAGCCAGGTCCCGGATATTCGTACTGGTTTTCAAACCGGCTTCAATCGCCTTTGCCGCTTTCGGGCTGAGTTTGCCTCTTCCCAGTCCCTTTGCGACATAGGCCCGGATTCTCCCGAGTCCCGCCTCCAGGGCTTCCTCCCGGATATCCTGCAGGGTTACCTTTCCTCCGGAACTCGCAATGGAAGAAATAAAGCCATAGGCCAAATCAGGGCCAATCGAACCCGAACCAATGACACCTATCTTCATCACCGTCCTCCTGTGAAATCAGGAAGATCTTTCCACAAAGCGAGCTGGATTCCAAGAGCAAAGGAAATCAACGCGTGTAGGAGAACTGCTCGGCGAGCTCAAACTGCCCCGGGGACAGCCTTCTTTTGAAACGGAAAGTTGCCTGAGATCCCTCCACTTCCACCAGAAGATAGCCGTGGGAGGACTCGGAGAAAATCCGCTCCGGGGTCCAGAGGCCGTTGTCTCCATAGTAGGTCATGGGAACCGGATAGAGCGGCGCCCCTGCGGTTCCCACGACAAACTGATGGACATCATTGTCGGGATTGCCGTCGCCGTCATCAAGGCGGGCGTGGTCATAGAAATGGTCATGTCCTGTGAAATACGCCGCCACACCGGCATCGGACATGCTCTGCCAGAAGGTGTTTCTCTCCTCCGGGTAGTTTTCCAGGCAGTCAGTGTGAAACACCCGAAAGGCCGGCTCGTGACCCAAAACAAAGACATGGGGCAGAGCATTGGAGGAAAATTGCCCGTTCAACCAGCCCTGGTTCACTCTGGAGTCGGTCACATACTGGTCTACAACCACGACAAAGAGGCTGTCCCGTGAGAAGGAGTAGCTCAGGCCCCGTTCCCCCACCGGCCCGTTTTGGGGAAGGGACCAGTCTCCACTGAATACCCGATTCCAGGCCCGGTCGGGCTCTGAGTCGTAGAAGGCATCGTGGTTGCCCCGGCAAGGGTAGACTGCGATCCCGGCATCGCAGAGAGGCTGAAGGGTTTCCCGGAATGTGAGGAGTTGGGAATAGAGGGTATCAGGAACATCGTAGCCATTGACAAAATCACCGGTTAGCAGGACGAAGTCCACCGCCTCATCGAGACCGGCCTGCACAATTTCTCCCAGGACTTCCGTATTTACTCCGTTGTCATCACCCCGACAGTCCCCGGTGACCAGGAAGACGATTTTTTCTGCAGGGGGAACCACCGGACCTCCGTCCTCAATGCCACAGTGCAGAAAGAGCGGGAAAGCCAGAAGCGGAAAGAGTGGTAAGTATTTCTTCATTCTGGGTCCAGGTTGGGGTTTCGGGAATCTTACACTCCCGGAGCGACTTTCCGCAAGTCCCCCTGCCTTGACATCGCCCCCTCCAATTCGGTCTAATCTGTATGAAAAGGAGGGATAATGCCGGAAGAACGGAAAACAGCGATCAAGAAGATCCAGTCCACCGGTCCCATGAAGAAGCTGATGGCAGACTATTTCATGGAACTCGATGAGGCATCCAGGGATGACAAGCGCAAGGTGGCCTGGTGTACCAGTGTTGGACCCGCCGAGTTGCTTCGCTCCTTCGGCTTCGATGTCTACTTCCCGGAAAACCATGGTGCCGTTCTCGGATCATCCCGAATGGCCGCCGACCTGATTCCCGCGGCCAATGCCGCCGGCTATTCTCCCGACATCTGTTCCTACCTGACCAGTGATGTGGGGAGCTACCTGCTCGGAAAGACTCCCCTGACGCCGGCCTTTGGAATGGAAAGTGTCCCCAAGCCGGATCTTCTCGTGTTCAACACAAATCAGTGCCGTGATGTGAAGGACTGGTTTGCTTTCTACGAACGCGAATTCGGGGTTCCGATGGCGGGGATCGACACCATGAGAGCCATTGAGGAAATCACTCCTTCGCACCTCCAGGGGCTCATCGCCCAGCACCGGGATCTGCTTCCGCTGATGGAAGAGGTGAGTGGCCGCAAGTTCGACATGGATCGACTCAAGGAAATAACGGCTTCCTCCTATCGATGCACTCTTCTCTGGAAGAAAGTACTTCGTCTTGCAGAACAGCACCCGTCGCCGATCACCTTTTTCGATGGGACCATTCACATGGGCCCCGCTGTGGTGCTAAGAGGTGACCCTCGCGCGGAGCGTTACTACGAGATGCTGATCGAAGAACTGGAAGGGCGGGTGGCCGAACAGGTGGGGGCCGTGGACGGGGAAACCCTGCGCTTCTACTGGGACGGAATGCCGGTCTGGGGGAAAATCCGGGAGCATGCGGAACTGTTTGCAAGCCAGCAGGTCTGCGTAAGCGCTTCCACTTATTGTAACAGCTGGATTTTCGAAGACCTTGCTCATGAAGACCCTTTTGAGGGAATGGCACGGGCCTATACCGAGCTGTTCATTGTCCGCGGCGAGAAGTACAAGCTGAACTACCTTGAAGGCATGGTGCGAGATTACGGCATCGACGGGATCATCTATCACGATGCCAAAACCTGTCCGAACAACTCCAACAACCGTTACGGACTGCCCGAGAGAGTGGTGGAAAAGCTCGGGATTCCCTATGTGGTGATCAATGGGGACCTCAACGATCTCCGGCTCTATTCCGAGGAGCAGGCCAGGACACAGTTCGAAGCCCTGGTCGAGCAGTTGCACGAGACAAAACACCATTCGCGGGGGTAGTCCTTGGCTCAGGTCTTTTGCGGGGTAGATGTCGGAGCTTCTGCCACAAAGCTGGTTCTGGTCGACCGGGAGGGAAAGACTCTCGCTCGCTCGGTTCACACTTCAGGAGTGGACTACCAGGCCACTTCCCTTCTCTGTCTTGAGGAATCTCTGGCAGAAGCCGGCGCATCGCGGGACGAACTGCAGGCGACGGTCTCCACGGGTTACGGGCGGCACAATGTGGCCTTTGCCGACAAGACCCTTACCGAGATCCACTGCCACGGGCTTGGTTGTTACCATCTGGCTCCCCGGGCAATTTCCATCGTGGACATCGGGGGCCAGGACAACAAGGTGATCCGCCTTGAACCCGGAGGCCGCCGCGCGAACTTCAAGATGAATCGCAAGTGTGCTGCAGGCACCGGGGCCTTTATCGAAGAGATTGCCCTTCGTCTGGGAGTGAATCTGGAGGAGATGGATCCGCTTGCCCGGAGCGCGGAGAAGGCGGTCAAACTCAGCAGTTTCTGTACGGTGTTTGCGAAGACGGAGATTCTGTCCCACCTGCGGCAGGGAGCCGCAGTGGAGGGCATCATTCGCGGAGCCTTCGAGTCAGTGGTGGCCCGGGTTATTGAGATGGATCCTCTTGAGGGGGAGGTTCTGGCCACCGGCGGTGTCGTGGCACACAATCCCGTAATCGTGGAGATCCTTTCGGAAAAACTGGACAAGGAAGTCAGCGTTCCTCCCCACCCTCAGTTTACAGGGGCGCTCGGCGCGGCACTCGCAGCAATTCAGGAATCCAACCATGGAGACGCCAATGCTTGATGGACTTTTCAGGCCAGGATCGGTTGCGGTCATCGGTGCCTCGAACAATCCCTTTTCAATCGGTAACATCGTCATTCGCAATCTGGCAGCCTATGGCTTCAAGGGCCCGATCTATCCGATCAACCCAAAGAGCCGACAGATCCGCAGTTTCAAGTGTTTCCAGTCCGTGCTGGATGTTCCTGACGAAATCGACCTGGTGAACATCTCGGTCAAGCACTCTCTGGTTCCCCAAGTCATCAAGGAGTGTGGCGAAAAGGGCGTGAAATTCGCCATTGTTCACACCGCCGGATTCAAGGAAGTGGGAGAAGAGGGGATCCAGCGCGAGAGAGAGATGGTCGAACTCGCCCACTCCTATGGAATGAGAATCTTCGGACCCAACAGCCAGGGAATCCAGAACTCCGATCCCGAAATCTCGGTCTATGCAAACTTCACCTTTGTGCCCATGAAGCCCGGGAATATCTCCATTATCGCCCAGGGCGGCGGAATGGGGGAACTGCTGAAACTCCATTTGCACAATGTGGGGCTGGGTCACCGGCTTTACTGTTCCTATGGGAACGAGTGCGACCTTAGCATGCCGGAGATTCTGGAATACTACGGCCAGGATGAAGGAACCCGTGCCATCATGATGCAGATCGAGAGCTTCAAGGATCCGCAGGCTTTTCTTGAAGTGGCTTCGAAGATTACTCCGCACAAGCCGATTCTTGCCATCAAGGCCGGGCGCACCCACGAAGGCTCGGTGGCAGTTTCCAGTCATACGGGTACCCTGGTGAATCAGGCCGCCATGGCAAGGGCCATGTTCCGCAAGGCGGGCGTTCTGGAGTTTCATGACAGCGAGCGAATGATCAAGACCGCCATTGCCCTGAACAGCCAGAATCCGCCGAAGGGCAAGCGAATCGGCATGGTGACCAATACCGGAGGCCCCGGAATTCAGATGGTGGATGAGGCCGTACATCACGGTCTGGAACTGGCCCAATGGTCCGATGCGGGACGCGAGCGACTGAAGGAGAGCCTTTACGCGGAAGCCAGTCTCGGCAACCCGGTGGATGTCGTGGCCACCGGCGGTGCGGAGCATTACTTCGCGGCCGTGGACACCCTTCTCCAGGAAGAGGGTGTGGACATGGTCTGTGTCTTTTTCGTTACCGCACCCTTTGTGGATCTCGATGCGATTGCCGCGAAGATTCGGGAGGCTGCCGACAGCTCCGGGAAACCTCTGGTCATGGTGGTAGAGACTTCCAGCGAGTACTATCCCCTGATTGACCGCCTCCGCGAGTCGGAGATTCCCGTTTACGAATTTGCCGAGGACGGCGCCCGCTCTCTGGCTTTCATGGCTCAATACGCCGCACTTCGCGATCGGGACCGGGAGGACGCTCCCGAACTGTCTGTGGATCGACAGGCCGCGGAGAAGATTCTCGCTGAATACCCGGAGCAGTACCTTCCCCAGGACAAGGCCCTCGATGTTCTGGCGGCCTATGGTCTGCCACTCCCTGCTTATGCGGGGATCAGGGGCGAGGAGGATCTGAAGTCCGCCGCGGAGAAGACCGGCTTCCCCTGTGTCCTGAAGGTGGACTCCCCGGATCTTGTCCATAAGAGCGACGAGGGAGGTGTGATTCTCGGCATTGAAGATGAGGAAGCACTGGCCGCCGCCTTTGCGGACATGGAAGAGCGATTTTCAGGGAAGCAGCCCGGCTACCTTCTGATGGAACAGAAAGAAACCGGGAGAGAGGTGATTCTGGGGGTCAATGCGTCGCCGGGCCTGGGGAGCCTGGTCCTCTTTGGCCTCGGAGGGGTCTTTGTGGAGGTCATGAAAGATGTGATTGTCGGAGTGGCTCCCCTCAGCCGCCCCGAGGCTCGTGAGATGATGCAGGGGATTCGCGCCTGGCCGATTCTCGAGGGCATTCGCGGGGAAGATGGTGTGGATCTGGAAGCACTGGAGGATCTTCTTCTCCGCGTGTCCCGTCTGGCTGCCGACTTTCCGCAGATTGCCGAAATGGACCTGAACCCCGTCTTTCTTTATGCGCCCGGAGTGGCTCCCTCGGTGGTGGATGTTCGAATGAAGGTCAATTCCTCGTGACGCACTGGGTTCCTGTTGCGGTGATCTCGGTCTATGTGACCGCCCTCTTTGCCGTGACCTGGTGGGCGAGAAAGCTGACGGCCCGCGGCGGTGGGGGCATGGTAGGCTACCTTCTCGCCGGAAGAAGCCTCCCCGCGGGTGTGGCGGCGGCCCTCTTGGCAGGACTTGCGGTCGGGGGAGCTTCCACCATCGGGGTTGCCGAAAGGGCGTATACAAAGGGCATTTCCGCGGGCTGGTACAATGCCGCCTGGGCCTTTGGCGCTGCGGTAATGGGGCTTCTGGCGGCTCGTCGCTATCGCCGACTTGAGATTACCACCCTCCCGGAACTTTTCGAAAGATACTACAGCGTGGCGGGCCGTGTGATCGGAGTTGCCGGGCAGCTTCTTTTGCAGTTGGTGATCACCTCTCTTCAATATGTCGCCGGGGGAGCAATTCTCTCCTCCCTGATGCCGGGGGTGTTCAGCTTTCGGGCGGGCATGGCCGTAACGGCTCTGGTCTTTGTCGGTATCACGCTGATCGGGGGTTTCTGGGCTGCCGGACTCACGAATGTCATCAATGTTCTGGTGATCTATGGCGGCATCTTGCTGGCGGCGATCCTGACTCTTGGAAAACTGGGGGGAGTTTCAACGCTGGCCTCGCAGTTACCGGAAGCACATGGCGGCTTTGACCTTCTTGCTGTGGGCCCGGGCCTGATTGTGGCCTGGTTTCTCGTGATGTTGACCACCACGCACTCCACACAATCGATTATCCAGATCGGCTTTGCTGCAAAGAACGAGAACAGCGCGCGCCGGGGCTTTCTTCTTGGCGCCCTCATTATCGCCCCGGTGGGTTTTATCAGCGCCCTGCTCGGAATGAGTGCGGCTGTCCTCCACCCCGGCATTCTCCCCGCGGAGGCCTTGCCTCGCGTGGTGCTCGACCTTCCTCCCCTGGCCGCGGGACTGGTTCTCGCGGGACTGTGGGCTGCCGATGTCAGCACGGCATCGGCACTTCTGATGGGCAGTGCCACCCTGGTTTCCCATGATATTGTGAAACGTTTTTTTGCCCCCGATCTCTCCGGGGCCGGAGAACAGATCCTGAGCCGGGTAACGGTTCTGGCCCTGAGTGCCTTGACCTTTCTGCTGGCGATGACCGTGAGCGGGATTCTGAAAATGCTGCTGATCGGCCTGACCCTGACAACGGCCTATACCCTGATCGTCCTGATGACGATGTTCTGGCCCGCAGTCTGCCGAAAAAGTTCTGCCACCTGGACCCTGTTGAGCACCATGGCGGCCCTGGGTCTCTGGCTCCTGGCTCCGGAATCCTGGAGGATTCTGCCCCACCCGATCTATTTCACCTGGATTGTCAGCCTGTTGACTTTCTTTCTGGTGACACTCTTCGACAAGCGACGGATTCTCCTTCGCTAGGTCTCGAAAAAACCCGACAAACTTGACTTTTTTGGAGACCCTGCTAGGCTATCGAACGTTAGTTCGACAATTCAGGAAGGGTCACTGTGAGCAGCTTTCGTTTCCATCGTCCCGGGAGCCTGGAGGAGGCCTGCAAGCTCGGGGAGAAATTGCAGGATCGGGCTCGCTACCTTGCGGGAGGAACAGAACTGGTTCCCGACTTCCGAAGTGGTCGGGACAGTGCGGAAGACCTGATCAGTCTCAAGGACATTCCGGGCCTCGACTCCATCCAGGCAGAAGAAGAGGGTCTGCGAATTGGCTCCATGGCCACCTTGGCTCAAATCGCTCATTCCGATGATGTCCGACAACATTCCCCCGCCCTTGCCCGCGCGGCCTCCCTGATGGCAGGGGAGCAGATTCGTAGCCAGGCCACAATCGGCGGCAACTTCTGTCGCGCGGTTTCCTGTGCCGACACTCCCCCGATTTGCATTGTGAGCGAGGCGCAACTCCAGCTGCATTCCTTGAGCGGAGTACGGACGATGCCGGCCGAAGATTTCTTCACCGGCCCCCGGCAAACCCTTCTGCTGCCCGGGGAAATCCTCCACTCTCTCTTTCTCCCGAATCCAGGCAAGGGATTCGGGGCCAGTTATCAGCGCTTCACCCTGAAACAGGGACAGGCTCTGGCGGTTGCTGCCGTGGCGGCCAGTCTTCTTCTCCGGGAGGGCAAGATCGCAAGAGCCCGGATCGCTCTGGCTGCCGTAGCTCCCACGCCCCTGCTTGTTCCCGATGCGGGCCGTTTTCTGGAGGGCAAGCCGGCGGACGCGTGCCACTTCCCGAAGGCCAGCGAACTTGCGGAAGCCGCCGCTTCTCCCATCTGCGACCTTCGCGGAAGCGAACAGTATCGTCGCGATCTCGTGAAAATCCTGAGCCTGCGCGCCCTGGAAGAAGCTCTGGCCATTGCAGAAGGAGGCAAGGATGAGTGAAAAGATCCTTGTCACCCTGAAAGTGAATGATGAAGAGCGATGCCTTGCCGTCAGCCCGAACCTCTCTCTCAAGGATCTGATTCGCGATGAACTGGGTCTTACCGGTACCAAGGGTGGCTGTGAGGCGGGAGACTGCGGAGCCTGTACGGTCCTGCTGAATGGTCGGCCGGTGAACAGCTGCCTGGTCCTCGCCGTGCAGGCGGATGGGCAGGAGGTGCAGACCATTGAGGGGCTCGGGGAAAATGGCGACCTGCATCCCCTTCAAAAGTCATTCATTCACCACGGCGCCCTGCAGTGTGGCTTCTGCACTCCGGGTATGATTATGGCTGCGAAGGCCCTGATTGACCGAAATCCCGACCCGACAGAAGCAGAAATCCTGTCCGCGCTTGGCGGGAACCTTTGCCGCTGTGGAACCTATCCCCGGATTATCGCCGCGATTCAGGACTGGAAGTCGGGTGGCGAAACGGTGATAGACGGTCACCGACTTCAGGATCGTGATCACAGCAGCGTAGGAATCGGTGTTCGTCGGAGTGATGCCCCGGACAAGGTGTCGGGCAGGGCGAAATACACGGCGGATCTTCGTCTTCCGGGAATGCTCTACGGGAAGATCCTCGGAAGTACGGTGGCCCACGGGAAGATCCTCAGCATCGACACAGAGCGTGCCGAAGCCATGCCCGGAGTTCTGGCCGTGATTACCGGCAAGGATGTTCCGGACATTCCCTACGGGGTGAGTCCCGCGCGTTATGACGAACACATTCTTGCGAAAGAGCGGGTTCGTTATGTCGGCGATGAGGTGGCTGCTGTCGTCGCTGTCGATGAGGCAAGCGCGGAAGCGGCCCTGCTTGAAATCGAGGTACTCTACGAAGAACTCCCGGCTGTTTTTGACGCAGAGGAAGCCATTGCGGATGGCGCCGTTCAGATTCATCCCGAGGATTCCCGTTTCGAAAACAACATCAACACGGCGGTGAACTGGCACTTTGGAGATGTGGAGAAGGGCTTTGAAGAAGCGGACCACATTCGCGAACAGCGTTTTGTTGGCAATCGCCCCTACCAGTCACCAATCGAACCCCATGCTGCCATAGCACGCTGGGAGCACCCGGGCGACAGGCTCAGTGTCTGGATGTCTGCACAGGCTCCCCACTACACTCACCACATGCTGTCCCGGGTCTTTGATCTGCCGCAGGGAAACATCCGAATGATCAAGCCCGCCGTGGGCGGCGGTTTCGGCGTGAAGGCAGAAACAACTCCCCTGGAGTTCTGCTCGGTGATCTTTGCAAAAATGACGGGCCGTCCCGTGATGATGAAATACTCGCGAGAGGAAATGTTCCGACACTTCCGCGGGCGGCACAAGCAGACCATGGATCTGAAGATCGGGGTCAAGAAGGACGGACAGATCTGCGCCGTGCAGTCCAGAATCCTCCTGAACGGGGGAGCCTACACTTCCTATGGCATCGTGACGGCCTACTATGCGGGGTCAATGACCCCGACTCTCTACAAGATTCCCAACTACCGCTATGATGGATATCGGCTCTACACAAATCTGCCGGCCTGCGGAGCCATGCGCGGCCACGGGGTTCCCCAGCCCCGTTTTGCCTTCGAGAGTCTCCTGGACATGATTGCCGAGGATCTCGGCATTGACCCCGTGGAAATTCGACTGCGTAATGCCATGACTCCCGACAGCAGCACCTGTAATGATCTCGACATTTCTTCCTGCGAGTTCACCGCCACCCTGGAGAAGGCTCGCAAGCTGACGGGATGGTCCGGGAAATACGGAAAGCTCCCGGCGGGAAAGGGAATCGGTATCGGTTCGGGTGGATTTGTTTCCGGAGCGGGCTATCCGATCTACCGTTCTGATTTTCCTCATTCAAATGCCGTGATTCGCGTCCATGAAGACGGGATGGCGGTTTCCCTCCACATTGCAACTGCGGAAATCGGACAGGGCTGTGACACCGTCCTCCCGCAGATTGCGGCCGAGGAACTGGGCATTCCCTACGAGCGGGTCTGGATGCTTGAATCCGACAGCGTTCAAGGTCCCCTGGATCTTGGTTCCTACGCCAGTCGTGTCACCCTGATGGGCGGCAATGCCGTGAAAATGGCGGCCTCTGTAATCAAGGAGCAGATCCTGGAAGAGGCGGCCCGGATTCTGGATTGTATGTCCGGCGACTTGAAAGCACGGGATGGCAAGATCTTCCGGACAGGTGTGGAGTCCCCGGAACTGGACTGGGACGAGGTCGCTCGCAAGCTTTTTTCAAAGGAGGGCCCGATCATCGGCAAGGGCCATTACTCGCCTCCCCCGGGACTGGGGGGAAACTACAAGGGTGCGGCCGTGGGAACCTCTCCCGCTTACAGTTTCTCGACGGCGATCGCGGAGGTTTCCGTTGATCTTGAAACCGGACTCGTCACCGTGGATCACTTTACCGATGTCAGTGATGCGGGGACCGTGATCAACCCGACGACCTTTCACGGGCAGGTGGAAGGTGCCGCCATTATGGGAATGGGAGAAGCCCTGATGGAAGACACTCTTTTTGATGATCAGGGAAGAATGATCAATCCGGATCTGCACGGCTATCTCCTTCCTTCGATCGCCGACACCCCGAAGATCGATTCGCAGGTTGTGGAAAGCTACGAGCCCCTGGGTCCCTTTGGTGCCAAGGAGATCGGCGAGGGCTGTATCGTCCCGATGATGGGTGCGATTGCAAATGCCATACATGATGCCTGTGGCGTTCGCATTACGGAACTCCCCATTACGCCGGAGAAGATTCTCGCTGGCCTGAAAAAGAAAGAGCAGGAATGAGCAGGATGGAAGCATCGTCGAAAAAGGGCGAGAAGCTCGATCACCTTTTGGCATCGGCCGCTCGACTGATGTCAGAGCAGGGCTATGCCCAGACGACCATTCGTGATGTGGCTCGGGAGACCGGGTACAGCCTTGCCGGCATGTACTACTACTTTGAAAACAAGGAAGACCTGCTCTACCAGATCCAGCAAAGGACCTTTTCCTCTCTTCTCGGTGAACAGGAAGAGGCGGTCAGGGTTGGCAGTGCGGAGGACAAGCTCCGCCGGCTTCTGGAAAACTATCTCTCCTACTTTAGTCGCCATTCCAATGAACTGAAGGTTTGCACCTACGAGATGCAAACCCTGGGAGCAGAGCGATACGAGACAATCGCAGATCTGAGAAAGCGATACTTCAGGTGCGTGGCTCGCGTCGTTGGGGAAATCATGGGAGGCGAAGAGGCCGACTCCGCTGCAGTTCGCAGGCACACCCTGTTCATCTTCGGAATGATGAACTGGATATTCATGTGGTACGAGCCGGATCGTGACGGTGATGTGAAGTCGCTCGGGGAGGAAATGATTAAGCTGATCCTCCAGGGACTTCCTTCGGAGAAATGAAAGGATTGCCATGAATCTGGGACTGGAAAACCGAAAGGCACTGGTTACAGGCGGGAGCCGCGGGATCGGCGAGTCAATCAGCCTGGTCCTGGCGGAACAGGGCTGCGATGTCGCCCTGACCTGCCGCGGTCGCATTGAGGCCGCCGAAGCCGTTGCCGGAAAAATCAAGGCTCTTGGTCGCCGGGGGCTGGCCATACAGACGGATGTTGCAGACTTCCAGGCCGCCGAAGACACGGTTCGTTCGGTGGCCGATCAACTGGGTGGCCTGGATATTCTGGTATGCAACGCGGGAATCACCTGGGACGGGGTGATCTGGAAGATGAGCGAGGAGCAGTGGGATGCGGTGATCGACACGAATCTCAAGGGCTACTTCAACTACAACCGGGCTGCCGCGCAAATCTTTCGCGACCAGAAGTCGGGCAAGATCGTGAACCTCTCATCGATCAATGGACTTCGGGGCAAGTTCGCCCAGAGCAACTACTCTGCGTCCAAGGGGGGAAACAATGCCCTGAGCAAGGCGCTGGCCCGAGAGCTGGGCAAGTTCAATGTCAATGTGAATGCCGTTGCTCCGGGGATGGTCATGACGGAAATGGCCGAGAGTATTCCGCCGGAGTTTTTGAACAAGGCGATAAACGAAACCATGTTGGGGCGAATCGCCAGCCCGGAAGATGTGGCAAATGTGGTGGCTTTTCTCTGTTCTGATTTTGCTCGTCACATTACCGGAGAAGTAATCAAGGTCGATGGAGGCCAGTACATCTAGCAAAGGAAGAATCATGGCAAGAGTGGGAGTGGTCGGGATCGGACACGGGGTTTTCGGGCGGCGCAGCGATGCTTCCGCTCAGGAACTCGCCTTTGAGGCCTTTCGTCTCGCCCTGGCTGACGCTGAGTTGGGAGTCGATGATATCGAAGCCTCGATGATTGCTGCGGTTCCCGAGTACCACAAACAGCGATCGATCGGGGGAGTGATCCAGGAATACCTCGGCCTGAACCCGAAGCCCACCTGCTTGCACGAGGTGGCTTGTGCTTCAGGGTCGGCGGCGATTCGAAGTGCCTGGATGTCGATTCAATCCGGCCTTCATGATCTTGTAGCGGTAATCGGCTGCCAGAAAATGACCGAGCTGGAAACCGCCGAGATTCTCGCGCTGATGGGTCGTGTCGGCGATGTGCAATGGGAATCCGTCTTCGGCAGCACCTTCCCGGGCTACTACGCTCTCTTTGCGCAAAGACATATGCACGAATTCGGGACAAGAAGCGAACAGCTTGCCCAGATTGCGGTGAAAAACCATCACTACGGATCGCTGAACGAGAAGGCTCTCTTCCGTAAGGAAATTACCGTGGAGAGAGCTCTGGCCAGTGAGCCGGTGGCTTCCCCGCTTCGGGTCTTCGACTGTTGTGCAAATGCCGATGGCGCAGCCTGCCTGATTCTGGCTTCAGAGAAAAAGGCAAAGGCAATCTCGAAAAAACCGGTCTGGCTGGACGGCATGGGTTGTGCCACCGACAGCATGTCGGTTCTCCGTCGGGAAAAACTCACCGGACTTCCCTCGGCCACCGAGGCTTCAAGACAGGCGCACGCGATGGCGGGCAGCACCCCTTCCCAGGTGCGGGTGGCGGAAGTGCACGACTGTTTTACGATCGCGGAACTCATGGCCTATGAGGATCTGGGCTTCTGCGAGAAGGGTGAGGGTGGTGCTTTCATTGAAGATCGCCAGAGCTGGATCGGCGGCTCCACTCCGGTCAACGTTGACGGAGGTCTCAAGGCCAAGGGTCATCCCATTGGAACCACGGGAGTCTCGATGGCTTGCGAGATCGTCAGCCAGCTTCGGGGGGAGAGCGGGGATCGCCAGGTTCCCGATGCAGATCTTGGACTCACGCACAATGTTGGCGGCATAGGACAGTACTGCTTCGTCAACCTCTTCAGGAGGGACTGATGTTTGAATGGTTCGGAAGAGTCAGCTTCTGCCCCCACACAAAGGTTGGCGGCTTTACCCGGCACTTGAGGGAGGGGCGCATCATGGCCTCTCGCTGCAAGAGCTGCGGACAGGAATCCTATCCTCCCCGGGCGGACTGCCCGGACTGCATGGGGGATGAGTTCGAGTACTTCGAGATCAGTGGAGAGGGAACTCTCCTGAGCTTTACTCGCATCGAAGCAGCCCCCGCCGGTTTTGAGAAGCTGGCTCCTTTTGTCATTGGAGTTGTGGAATTGAAAGAGGTAGGCCGGCTTCTGGCCTGCTTCGGGGAGAGTGTTTCTGAAGAGGAAATCCGGATCGGGATGAGCCTGCAAGTTGTCCCGCGTATTCTCGATGAAGTGGAAGAAATCCGGGTTTACTACAGCCTGGAAGAAGCCGGTAGTTCCTGGCAAAAGACAAACATGTACTGAGGGAAGGAAGAGAATGCTGAGCTGTGAAATCCGCGACCGCGTGGCCTATCTCGAGTTGGACCACCCTCCGGTGAACATTCTGAGCCAGTCCCTGATGGACAAGCTGGCCGACACTCTTGAAACGCTGGCAAGCGACGACTCGCTTGTGGCCCTATTGATTCGCGGAAAAGGGAAGGCTTTCAGCGCGGGTGCCGATATCGGGGAGCATGAACCGGAGCGGGCGGCAGGAATGATCTCTTCCTTTTCCCGCCTCTTTCGGAACCTTGATTCCCTCGAGATCCCTGTTCTGATGACGGTTCACGGGGCAGCCCTGGGCGCCGGATTCGAGTTGGCCATGATGGCCGACCTTCTTCTTGCCAGTGAATCAGCCACCTTCGGGCAGCCGGAGATCCGCCTTGGATTCTTTGCGCCCATCGGCGTAGTGGAGTTACCAGCTCTTGTGGGGCGGGCCAGGGCTATGGAAATCACCTGCTCGGGGAAGACCTACGCTGCGGAAGAACTTCGCGGGATGGGTTTTCCTCTTCGGGTGCTTGGCGAGTCAGAACTGGAAGAAGAGACAGAGAAGGTCTTGAAGGATTTCCGCAGGGCCAGCTCTCTTGTTATGCGCCTGAATGTTCGCACCCTCAAGAAACTTCGGGGAAGGCCTTTCAGGGAAAGCCTCGCCGAGGCGGAACGAGTGTTTCTGGAAGAACTGATGAGTGCGGAAGACCCGCGTGAAGGAATAGCCGCCTTCTATGAAAAGCGGCGACCGGAATGGAAGAACCGCTAAGAAAAGGAAAGCAATGAGAATCGTCGTAGTTGGCGCGGGAGCCCTGGGAGGGCTCGTGGGCGCACAAATGAGCGAGGCCGGGGAGGATATTACCCTTCTTGAGATCAATGAGTCCCGGGCCCGGCTCTTGGGCGGGGACGGTTTATATCTTTCGGAGGGCAACAAGGGCGAGCGTTGCATTCGCATGAAGGTGGTGACCTCTCTGGAGGGAGAAGCTCCCGCGGATCTGGTTTTTGTCGCCGTCAAGAGCTACCAGACGGAAGCGGCCGTTCGCGGAGCCCTTTCCGTAATCGGGCCGGACACCTATGTGCTTTCCATGCAAAACGGAATCGGCAACACCGAGAAGATGTCGGAGATCCTGAATCCGGAGCGCGTTCTCTGTGGCGTCACCTATCACAGTATCCAGCATGTTGGACCCAATCGCCTTCGCTACCGTGTGGGAATCAAGCCGATCCAGATTGCTCCTCACAAGGGTGACATCACTCCCGCCATCGAGAGGATCGGAGAGGTTTTCAACAATGCGGGACTGGACACCAATGTCGTGGAGAGAATCGACGATGTGATCTGGCAGAAACTGCTTCACAATGCGGTGGTAAATCCGGTTTCGGCACTTACGGGGCTTACCTGCCGCGAGATGCTCGACGATGAGGATCTTCAGGGGTTCATGAGGCAGCTCTGCATGGAAATCATTGAAGTGATGCGTGCCCGCGGGGTTCCCATTGTAGACGAGGAAGATCCCTACCGTCCGGTGATCGGTTCACAAAAGGCTTTGGGAAAGAATCGCCCTTCCATGTGGCAGGATCTTTCGCGGTCAAGCTGTACGGAAGTGGACGCAATCAACGGGGCCATCGTCGACGAAGCTCTCCGCCTGGGTTTGGATACGCCCCTGAACTTTGGTCTTGTGCGCTTTATCCATTCCCGTGAAAAGCAGAAGATTCTCCGGAAGCAGGAGATAGCCGCCACTCTGAAGGCCACGGCAGAAAAGACCGGCAAGCGAGTGGAGAAGCCGCTTCCTCGGGTTCATTTGCGTCCGACGCAGATGGCCCCGGAAGGGGGAATGCCTTCCGGTCGCCTTGGACTGGAGACCGCTCCCCGTCTGAAGGAACTTCTTCGGGGCTACTATCAGGACCTGCAGGCTGCGAGCAATGACCCGGATCGACTGGTCGCCTGTTCTTCGGGAACCGGGCCGGTGGAGATTCTTCGTGCTCTGGGAATGACTCCCTACTTTCCGGAAAACCATTCCGCCCTGATCGGCGCCAGCCGCCAGTCAGGAAGCTACATTCCCCATGCGCAGGCGGAGGGCTTCTCGCAGTTTGCCAGTTCCGCCATGACCTGTGACATCGGGGCCATGATGATTGGCGACAGTCCCCTGGTGAAGCTCTACGGAATCGCGGGGCCGCCAAAGCCGGACATCGTGGTTTACAACACGAACTACGGACACAGTCTGATCCGCTGGTTTGAATACTATGGCGGGCACTACAATGTGCCGGTCTTCGGCCTTCACCCGCCCGCAGCACTCGGGGATGTAGATTTCATTGATGTGGGGGCAGCGGCCCAGCAGATGACTCGTCTTGTGGGTCAACTTGAGCAGTCCACGGGCCGTCGTATGGACATGGATCGTCTGTCGGAAGTGGTGCACTGGTCTTCACAGGCTTCCAGACTGTGGGGTGAAATCCTTGACCTCGCAGAAAATGTCCCTTCTCCCCTGACCTATTTCGACACCCTGATCCATCTGGCTCCCATGGTCTTGATGCGCGGGACTCCCGAGGCCGTCGAGTACTATGAAATCCTCAAGGCGGAACTTGAAAACCGTGTTGCAGGGAATGTGGCGGCGGTTCCCGGGGAGAGGTTCCGCTTCTACTGGGAGGGCCCACCGGTCTGGTGTGCCCTGCGCCCCCTTTCCGAACTCTTCATGACTCACGGCGCTGTCATCGTCGGCTCTACCTATTGTGACATTTTCGCGCTCGACGGTTTTGATGCGAAGAACCCCCTGGAAAGTATGGCGAGAACCTATACGAGCATTTTTCCCAACCGGTCCAATGACTTCAAACAGGAGAAGCTCAGTTCAAGGCTTCGCCGTTACGGAGTGGATGCGGTAATCCATCACGAGGGCAGGACTTCGCCGGAACACAGCAATGTGCGTTACGGGCTTGCGAAGAGTCTTCAGCGGGCGACCGGAATCCCCTCCATTGTTCTGGAGGCAGACACACACGACCTTCGCCTCTTTTCCATGAACCGGGTGATGAGCAAGCTGGGGGAGTTTATCGAAATGCAGGGCGCACCCATTGCAAGTACGGAGGGACAGACCCATGAGTGATGTCTTGAAAGCCGTGGCAGGGCTGGATGTGGGGACGGAATGCGTAAAGTCGGTCATCCTGGGAGAAGACCGGCAGGTGCTCGGAAGAGCGGTTGTACAGACCCGGGGATATTTTCAGGAGAGAATCCGCGAGGTCTTCGACCTGGCTCTCGACGATGCAGGGCTTCAGGAGGAAGACCTGAGCCGGGTCTGTGCCACCGGCTTCGGTGCCAACCTGGTTCCTTCTGCGGAAATCTACTCCAGCGAGTCTACCTGCCACGCAAGGGCGGCCTCCCGCTATTTTCCCGGGGAAATGACAGTCGTCAACATCGGGGGTCACGAACCAAGAGTGATCAAGGTGAATGAGGAATCTCGCGCCGTCGAGATTTCCGCCCTGCGTCAATGCGGTGTGGGAATCGGCACCTTTCTGATGTATGCCGCCCGTCACCTGGATGTTCATCCCACCCAGTTACAGGAACTCGCCTCCAGTGCGGATTTGCACGCCCATGTGGGAAGCTACTGTTCGGTCTTTGCGGGCGCGGAGCTTCTCGAAAGATTGCGGGAAGGGGCCAGTCGCGAGGAAGTGGCCCTGGGCAGTATTCACTCGGTGGCAGAACGGGTGGCCGAGATGTCGAGCTTCGACACCAGGATTCGCGTGAGCGGAGGGGTCGCCGAGTATTTTCCCGGCGTGATGAAGTCCCTTTCCCTGATTACTGGACAGGAAGTGGAGGGGGTTCCGGAGCCGATTATGGCCGGCGCCCTGGGTGCTGCGCTGAAGGCATGGGAGGGAGAATTATGAGCATTGATGCAAGGGCCTGGTACATGGTGGCTCCCGGAGAGCCCTGCGAGGAAAGAGCCCTGAACCTTTCTTCCTGCCCGCCGGGAGAAGCGACCGTTCAGGTTGCGGGCTGCGGGGTCTGCCACACGGACATTTCCTTCCTCTACCACAATGTCCCCACGAGAGGGGAACTGCCCCTGGCCCTGGGCCACGAGATCAGCGGAACCGTGATTGAGGTGGGAGAAGGCGTTGACGAGAGCCTGCTACATCGCCCCGTTCTGATTCCGGCTGTCCTGCCCTGTGGAACCTGCGAACTCTGCCGTTCGGGTAGACGCAGGATCTGCCGAAACCAGGTGATGCCCGGCAATGACCGGCAGGGTGGTTTTGCGAGCCACATTCAGGTTCCCGCGCTCTATCTCTGCCCCGTGGAGGACGCGCTTCTCAAGAAGCACGAACTCTGGGAACTCTCCGTGGTGGCCGATGCGATTTCCACGCCCTTCCAGGCAGTCAAGAACTCCGGTCTGAAGGCGGGAGAACTGGCCATCGTCATTGGTGCCGGGGGGATCGGGATTCATGCCGTGCAGGTTGCTGCCGCCTGTGGCGCCCTTGTCATCGCCCTGGACATTGATGCGGACAAGCTGGAGACCGCTCTCGCTCACGGAGCGTCCGGGGGAATCGATGTTTCCGGGCTCTCTTCGAAGGAAATCCGGGCGGCGGTGAAGGAAAAGGCGAAAACACTCCATGCTCCTCCTTATTGCTGGAAGATTCTGGAAACCAGCGGCTCGGGGCCGGGGCAGGAGACCGCTCTCGCCCTACTGGGCTTCGGGGCCTGGCTCGGAATCGTCGGTTTTACCATGAAGAAACTGGAGTTCATGCCAAGCAAACTGATGGCCTTTGATGCCACCATTGAGGGGAATTGGGGCTCGGATCCGACGATCTATCCTGAAGTGCTGGAATGGCTTAGGGACGGCAGACTGAAAGTGTCTCCCTTTGTTGAGCGACACCCCCTGGAAGACCTGAACCCGGTGCTTCAGGCCGCCCGCGACGGAAAGCTGCAGAAGCGGGCGGTCATGACCCCCTGACAGAGCTTAGACCTTGCAATCGGGAGAGAAAACCCGGATAATTGATCGAACGTTCGTTCTATTCCATTGGAGAGGCCGTGCCTGACAAGATCGCTCGAGACTGCGAAGAACTCTTCCTCGATTTTGACTTCGATTATGTCCATAAATGGAAGGAAGCAGAAAAGGGGCGCAGGGTTATGGGCTATCTGCCCATCTATATCCCCCGCCCCCTGATTCATGGAGCGGGCTTTCTGCCGGTGGGCGTGATGGGCGGCGGCGACCGCGTGGAGATCATCAAGGGGGACGCCTATTTTCAATCCTACATCTGCCACCTTCCCCGCAGCTTTGTGGAACTGGCGATCGAAGGCAAGTTTGCTGATTTCGACGGCTTCCTCTTTCCCTCGATCTGCGATGTAATTCGCAACCTGTCGGGAATGTGGAAGATGCTCTTTCCCGATGTCTATGCGAAGTACCTGGATCTGCCGCAGAATTTCGACCCCTCATTGGGCGGTTCCTTTTACCGCCGCGAACTCGAGAAGCTCCTTCGGGATCTTGAGGAAATCAGCGGCAAGAAGGTGTCCAGCGAGGATCTCCTGAAGAGCATTCGTCTTTACAATCGCAACGCCGAAGCGATCGAGGAACTGGACCGTCTTCGCAGGGAAAAACCCTGGGAGTATCCGGCCTCGGAGGTTTATGCCGTTGTGAGAGCCGGCATGGTTCTGGAGGTTGGAGAACACACGGAGATGATCGGGCGTTACCGACGGGCCGTGGAAGAGGCTCATCGCCCCTTCAAGGACGGGAGCCGGGTCGTGGTGTCCGGGGCCTTTTGCGAACAACCTCCCCCGGACCTGATTCGCAGTCTGGAACTCGCCGGCTGCATGATCGTCGCGGACGATTTCCTTCTCGGGAGCCGATGGCACACCGGGCCTCTCCCGGAAGAGGGAGACCCGCTCGACATTCTCAGTGATGCCTATCTTTCCCTGAGTACCTACTCGAGCAGCCGCTATGACCCGCTCTGCGACAAGAGAGCGCACCTGATTCAGGAGGTTCGCAATTGTGGTGCCGATGGAGTCATCCACTGCGCGCCCAGTTTCTGCGATCCCTCACTTCTGGATCTTCCCCTGATTCAGGAAGCACTTGATAAGGCCAAAATCCCTTCGGCGCATTTCAAGTATGCGGAAAACACCGGCCAGTTTCAGGCGATTCGGGAACAGGCGGGCACCTTTGCCGATTCCCTGATGCTATGGAGTGAGAAATGAGCGAACACGCGGTTCAAAAAGAAGAGAGCATGGTCAAGCAAAAGACGATGATCGCTGACCATTTCGAGAAACTGTCCCGGGCCAGGGAAGAGAATCAAAAGGTGGTGTACACCTTTGTCCCCGGAAATCTGACAGAACTGATTCTGGCCTTCGATCTCTTGCCCGTGCACCCGGAGATCAACGCCCTTCAGTCAGGAATGAGGAAAGTTTCCGGCGACTATATTCGCGAAGCAGAACGCTTTGGCCACTCCGAAGATGTTTGCACCTATGTGAAGTGCGATGTGGGAATGCTGATGAAGGGCAACATCGGGCCCACGGGAAAACCTCTACCCGAGCCCGACCTGCTTCTCCTCTCCTACACGGGCTGTTTTACTTTCATGAAGTGGTTCGAAATCCTGAAGAGTCATTACGACTGTCCCGTGGTGATGATCCAGGTTCCCTATCAGGGAGACGGTCGAATTGAAGAGGACATGACGAATTACGTTGCCGACCAGATTCGCGATGAACTGGTTCCCGCGTTGGAAAAACTGTCCGGCAAAAAGCTCGACGAGGATCGTCTTTCAGAACTTCTCGAACGATCGTGCCTTGCGGAGGAAGATCTGGTTTGGAGCCTGGAGTCTGCGCGCCACAAGCCATCGCCGATCGACGCCTACTTCGGGGGCGTCTACTACATCGGGCCAATCTTTACGGCCTTTCGGGGGACGGAAGATTGCGTGGAGTACTACCGACTCCTTCGCGGAGAAATAGAGGGGCGCATCGCCGCCGGTCTCGGGCCGGTAACCCCGGAGGGTGTCCTTCAGGAAGAGAAGTACCGTGTGGTGGTCGAAGGCCCGCCCAACTGGACGAGTTTCCGCGAGTTCTGGAAGATGTTCTACGATGAAGGGGCGGTCGTGGTCGCTTCCACCTACACCAAGGTGGGTGGCACCTACGATCGCGGGTTCCGGCACGATCCTCTTCGCCCCATGGAGAGTCTTGCGGACTATTGTCTGGGCTGTTACACGAATCTGAATCTGCCGGACCGGGCGAAGATGCTGGCCGACTATGTGAATGACTACGAAGCCGACGGCTTTCTGATCAACTCGATCAAGAGTTGCAATTCTTTCTCCGCAGGCCAGCTTCTGATCCTGCGCGAAGTGGAAAACCTGTCAGGAAAACCCGGGGCCTTTATCGAATCCGACCTTGTGGACCCCCGCTACTTTTCGGGAGCCAACATCAAGAATCGCCTCGAAAGCTATTTTCAGATGATCGACCTGAAACGCCAGGAGAAGGTCTCGTGAAGTGTGCGATCGGCATTGACCTCGGATCCACCACCACCAAGGCGATCATCCTCAGTGAGGAAGGGCAGATTGTCGGCCGCGGATTAACAAACAGTCGCAGTGACTATACGGTTGCCGCTCGCATTGCCCAGGGAGAGGCCTACACCAATGCACGCTTCCAGTTGCTGGGCAGCGTACTTCACGCAGAGGCAGATTCGGGGACTTCCGGGTTCCTGAAGCGCCTGCACGCACGATTTCGTTTTGAGCAGATCCATGAACACTATCGCAGCCTGAGGGAACTCTGCCTGACGGAATTGTCTGAACGGGATCCCGGGGAAGAAGCCCGGGAAACTGCCGCAGAGATCTTCGCAAACATGGACCGAAAACTGGGCGAGCACATTGAGAGTTTCGGCGATGACGAAAGCCTCTTCTTCCGCGATGTTGCCGGGAGCCTGTACATGAGAGAAGCGGAAGAGGTTTGTCGAAAAAGGCATACCTCCTTCGACTCCTTTGTCGGTCTATACGACAAGGCCATTCTTCTTGTGGAGAATCAGCTTCTGGACCAGTCCTTTCGCGACTGCGCCGAAGCGGCCCTGTCGGCGGTAATTGAAGAGGGGCAGGACGAAGCATCGTTCAGTGAGGCCATCGCCGAGGTTTCCGAAGTCGAGTTTGATGTCCTGGCCACCATTGGAACCGGTTACGGACGACTGACTCTTCCCTTTGAGAAGGAACAGATATCCTCGGAAATCCTCTGCCATGGCCTTGGTGCGCACTTCATGTTCCCCGGAACCCGCACCGTGCTGGATATCGGGGGACAGGACATGAAGGCGATTCAGGTCGATGAAAACGGTATCGTGGATTCCTTTCAGATGAACGACCGTTGCGCCGCGGGAACGGGTCGTTATCTGGGTTACATCGCCGACGAGTTGAACCTCGGCCTGCACCAGCTCGGCCCCATGGCCTCCCAATCGAGCCGCCCCACGAAGATCTCCAGTACCTGCACGGTGTTCGCAGGAACCGAATTTCGGGAGAAGCTGGCTCTTGGCCACCGCAGGGAGGACATTCTGGCCGGCCTTCACCGTGCCATCATTCTTCGAGCCATGTCGCTATTGGCGCGTTCCGGCGGAATCCGGCAAGAGTTCACCTTCACCGGGGGCGTTGCCAAGAACGAGGCAGCGGTTGCCGAACTTCGGAAACTGGTTCACGAGAACTACGGAGAGGACATCGTCCTGAACATTCACAGCGACTCCATTTACACCGGAGCCGTGGGGGCCGCACTCTTTGCGCTACGGCAGTCCCGATCCAAAGGAGAGGCGGCATGAGCCTGACGGCGGGAATTGATGTCGGAACCAGTGCGGTAAAGGTGGCCCTTTTCCGCACGGACGGTGAGCCGAAGTCCCTGGCCCTTGAGGTCGAGAAGATCCGTCGCCGCGACATCAAGGATGTGGTGGATTCGGTCTTTTCAAGAAGCCTCAGGAGTGCCGGGCTTGAGCGGGAGGATCTGGACTACATTGCCACCACCGGCGACGGCGATCCCGTGGATTTCAAGACAGGACACTTCTATGGAATGACCACTCATGCACGAGGCGCACTTTATCTTCTGAACTGTTGCCGCTCCGTGCTGGATGCAGGAGCGCTGCACGGGCGAGTCATGAGAATTGACGAACACTCCCGGGTTCTCCAGTACGCGATGACGAGCCAGTGCGCTTCGGGAAGCGGGCAGTTTCTGGAGAACATCAGTCGCTATCTCGGAGTGGGAATCGATGAGGTGGGAACCCTGTCCTGCAAGGGAACACAGCCGGAACTGGTCAGTGGTATTTGTGCCGTTCTTGCAGAAACCGATGTGATCAACATGGTTTCCCGGGGAATCAGTACCGAGAACATTCTCAAGGGGATCCATATTTCCATGGCCAACCGTTTCGTGAAACTTCTTCGCCGCGTGGATGCGGAGTATCCGGTGGCCATCACCGGAGGGCTGGCCCGGGATACCGGTTTTACCCTGGCCCTTGAAGAGCGCCTAAAGGAAGAGGGAGTGGACGCGGAAATCCTCTGCCACCCGGACTCCATTTATGCTGGCGCAATCGGTGCCGCACTCTGGGGTGCATTTCGTCATGGCAAGCTCCAAAGCCGCGGGGTGGCTTCGACCTAGGCTTCCGGCTTGCCCAGCACTTCCTCGAAGAGTTCCTCGTCCATTGCGTGACCCTCTGCGAGCAACTGGCGATAACGCACGAAGTCAATCGTGTCGCGCCCGGTCAGTTTCTTCGTATTGAAGGCCGTAAAGCCAAGGAAAGCCTCCCCGGACATGTTGGCGGCCAGCCAGTGCCGGTTCGGTAACTTGCTCTGATCCCAGAAGAACTTCTTCTTGGCGCGGATCCCGTCAATGGACTTGATCAGGCACCCGGGAAAGAGGTTCGTGAAACGCCAGACGATGGAATTGACTTCGTCATCGAGCAGAGAGAGGTCGATTGTACCACTCTTGAGGAGCGCCTTGGCCTCTGCGGCCTCTTCGCCGCTTTTCATTTCCCCGAAAACCACTTCACCGCCATCGACATAGCGATCCGTAATCACCAGAGGATTTCGCAGGAACTCCCCGTCGACTTTCAGGGCCGGCAGGGCTTTTGTGATCAGGCCCTTCTGTTGCATCTTGTAGGAACTCCACATCTCGCAGGAAACGCAGTTCCAGATGGCATTTTCCGCCGTGAGCATCCAGGGGAGGAAATCCGTGGATCCGCCATCGGGGGCGGATCCATGTTTTGGTCCCGCCTGGCCGAAGATTGCAAGATCCGAAGACACCGTCAGGTCACAGGCCATGCCGATTTCCTGTCCCCCCGCAATTCTCATCCCGTTGACCCGGCAGATCGTGGGTTTCTTGCAGTTGAGAATGGCATCGACCATGGCATTAAAGAGATCCATGTAATCGCCATACTCGGCGGGGCGCTGGCTGTAGTATTCGGCGTACTCCTGTGTATTTCCGCCAGTGCAGAAGGCACGATCACCTACGGCCGTGAAAATCGCGGCCACAACGCTGCGATCCCGGGAAGCCTCCTGGAAGCCGGCGATGACTCCCTTGACCATCTCGCTTGTATAGGAATTGAACTGCCGGGGATTGTTCAGAATGATCCAGGCGGTGTACAGACCCTCTACAGCCTTTCCCTCAGAATCCAGCACCGGTCGTCGCTCGTAAATGGTGCATGGGGGCTCAGTCCCGTGGTGTTCTGCTCCGAAGAGAGCGTGACTTTTCAGTTCCTTGTCCCGTGGTAACCAGTCGAGTGACATCGGAGCCTCCTTGGATGCGTCGCAGTCTATCTTGAGAGAGGAGTCGAGTCAATCCTGTGCAAGCGCGGCGCCCTCCTCCCCTGCGGGATGCTTCTGCGGCGGGTAGCCCACGCCCTTTTCTTGAGGGCGCCAGGACTGCAAACATCAATATGACAGTGGTTTGCAGACTTGCCACGGGCCAAGGGAACTTCGCAATCATCGCGAGTGCCACGGACGGCAGATCCTCCTTGCCCCTTACCCTGAATGCCCTTAGGCTGTCCCGGTTCGCAAAATCAATCCTGGAGGTATCCATGAGCGGATTCCGACTCGTCCCCGCCTTGCCGGCAATGCTTCTTGCATCGTCAGCCCGGGCGCGGGAGGGTGTCGGCTGGGGTCTTCGTGACGAGAACCTGAACGCACTAATGCTCTTCCTTGTGTTCTCGACGGTGATTCTGGTCAGCATCCAAATGGCCCGAGGGGGAAGAAAACTCTACATCCGGCGCATTGCCGGACTAAATGCCGTGGAAGAGGCCATCGGTCGTGCTACCGAGCTTGGCAAGAAGGTGCTCTTTGTCCCCGGAATCGGTTCGGTGGGTGAGGTTCAGACCTTGTCCGCACTGGCGGTTCTCAAGCATGTGGCAAAGCACACGGCTGAATACGGAACTCCGCTGGAAGTGCCGAACAAGGATCCCCTGACCTACGCGGCTGCCCGCGAAACGGTCAAGGAAGCCTATCTGGAAGCCGGCCGCCCGGACCTCTTCAATGAAGAGGTGGTCAACTATGTGACCTACGACCAGTTTGCCTTTACGGCGGCGGTCACGGGCAAGATGGTGCGTGAAAAGCCGGCCGCGAACTTCCTGGTGGGTTCCTTCTTTGCCGAAAGTCTGCTTCTGGCGGAAGCCGGGCAGAGTACCGGCGCGATCCAGATTGCGGGAACCGCCGAAGTGGCACAGTTGCCCTTCTTTGTGACCACCTGCGACTACACCCTGATCGGCGAAGAACTCTACGCCGCCAGCGCCTATCTCTCCCGGGAGCCGGTGATCATGGGTTGCATCAAGGGGCAGGACATCGTGAAGAGCCTCTTGCTTGCATGGATCGTCATTGGAATCCTCTGGGCCACCTTTACAGGAAGCCCTCTCTTTCATGACCTTCTCCGGCCTATCGGGCGATAGGGGGGTGACGCATGCTGAAAAAGCAATTTCCGATTTTACTGACATTTCTGGCCGGGCTCCTTCCGATCCTGTCCTTCTTTTTCACCACACCCCAGGATGGCCTGAAAATCGCCACCGACACTCTGGAACAGTGGATGCTGATCATTGCCGGCTTTGCACTACTTCTGGGAATCGTGAATGTCTTCCAGATGAACCTGAAGAAGATCTCGAACAAGTCGAAAGGCTGGGTGAATGCCACCTGGCTTCTGCTGGCTCTGGTGGTGTCGGCGGTCTTTGGCCTGGCGGATGCTTTCAACGGCAGCATCTTCGGAATTGACGGAGAGGCGGGATATCGCTGGATTGTCGAGGCGATCTTTATGCCCCTGCAGGCAACGATGTTCAGTCTCCTGGCTTTCTATGTTGCATCGGCGGCCTTCCGCGCCTTCCGGGTTCGCAATGTGGATGCTGCCATTCTGTTGGGCGCCGCCATGATCATCATGCTCGGAGTGAATCCCCTCACCCAGGGAGGCCTTCCCTTCCTGAGCGACTGGACGAACTGGATCATGAACGTTCCCAACGCCGCCGCACAGCGAGGCATCATTATAGGAGCGGCCCTGGGCGCCGCCTCCATGGCGCTTCGCATTCTTCTCGGCATTGAACGCAGCCACCTTGGCCTGCAGAAAGGAGAGTAGCCATGCGTTTTCTTGAAAACATCATGAAGCTCGACCGTCGCTGGATCTACCTCCTGGTCGGGATAGCAGCCATTTTGCCGTTTCTCTTTCCCCTGAACCTTCCGGTTCGGGTTTCGGAAGCTTCCCAAAAGCTCTTCGACCGCGTGGAGTCGATGAATCCCGGCGAGGTGATTCTGGTCTCCTTTGACTACGGCCCTTCCACCGCACCGGAAAACGACCCCATGGCCGACGCCCTGATTCGCCATGCGCTTCAGAGGGACCTTCGCATTGTGGCCCTGGCTCTTTATCCGATTGGCGGGGTGAATGAGGGTCTCGAGGAATTGGAGCGTTGCGTGGGTCCTCTGGATCCGAAAAACGGGGTACTGGAAAGCGCCCACTTTCCTGGCAAGTTCTATGGAAAGGATTTTATCTATCTGGGCTACAAGGACGGTGGCCTGGCGACCATGAAGCAGATGAACGAGAACATCCACGAAGTCTTCCCTACGGACTACTATGGAACTCCGCTCGACGAGTACGAGCTGATGAGGGAAGTTCATGGCTATGGGGATCTGAACTTCGCCTTCAGCGTGGCAACGGGGATTATCGGCGAGTGGTGGGCGAATCTCGTAAACGCGCAGTTCGGGCTTCCCGTGGCGGTGGGTTGTACGGCGGTGAGTGCGCCCAAGTATTTTGCCTACTACCGGGCCGGACAGATGTTTGCCCTTCTCGGAGGTCTCAAGGGCGCCGCGGAATATGAAACCCTGGTGCGAGAGAATTACGAGAAGCTCGACAAGCTGACCACGGCCGAGGTTTTCTACGCAGGAAAAGGCTCCGATGTTCAGTCGGTGGTCTATACGATCATTACCATCTTCATTGTTCTGGGGAACATTGCCTTCCTCGCGGAACGCCGCAGAAAGGGAGGTGCATGATGGCTGGAATCCTTGAGATCTGGGTAGGTGCTTTCTGCACGCTGGCGATTTTCAGCTTCCTCTATAAGGACAACCCGGTTTTCCGTTTTGCGGAAAGCATTTTTGCGGGAGTCAGTCTTGGTTACTATGTGGGCCTGACTTTCGGACAGACCTTCATGCCGAACCTGATCCAGCCGCTCTTTGCGCCCGCAGAAGGGGTGTCGAGAAACTGGATCCTGCTGATTCCCATGTTTCTGGGGATCATTCTCTACACCCGCTACATCCCGAAGATTGCCTGGGTGAGCCGATTCGCCCTGGCGATCTATGTGGGCTACTACACGGGAATCGACTTTATGCAGAGACTACAGGGAGAGGTTCTCCCTCAGTCGGCAGACACGATCGTTTCTCTGGCCTCGGGCTGGGACATGGGGGTCATCGCCGGACTTTCCACTCTGGTAATGGTTATTGGAGTGATCTCGGTGCTCGTCTACTTCTTCTTCTCGGCCGAGCACAAGGGAGTGCTTGGCGGGGCCAGTCGACTGGGAATCTGGTTCCTGATGGTTTCCTTCGGTGCCGCCTTCGGCTACACGATCATGGGCCGGATTTCGATCCTGATTGGAAGGGTCGTCTTCCTTCTGGGAGAGTGGCTGAAAATCGGATGATGATGGCTTGAGCAAAAAGCCCCCTGCCTCATGGGCGGGGGGCTTTTCATTGGGGACATGCAATGGCAAAGAAACTTCTTCGGCTTCTGATTCTTCTCTTGCTGCTCGAATGTCTTTGGGTGGCGGCCACTGTCTGGCGGGAGGTCTTCTCCTGGCCCCGGGCAGATCTCCGCTCCCTCCCGGAGTTTACGGATGAACGCGCAAAAGAACTTCGACGCCACCTGAATGCCGCTCACCTGTCACTGGTTGCCGATATCCCCGATGTCCCGGACGAGGCGACCCTGGACTCCCTTCTCGCGTCCGGTGTTCTGAAAACCATCGACTCGGAGATCATCGGGCTTCGCAGGGTTTCCTATCCTTTTCTACGCCTTTCTGCGATTGCCGAGGCAGAGCGAATCGCAGAACGCTTTTCCCGGCGACTTGCCGACATCGGCATTTCCGACGGAAAGCTACTGGTCTCCTCCGCGCTTCGAACGAGTGGTTTTCAAAAGGAATTGCAAAAGGAAAATGTCAATGCCACCCGAAGAAGCACCCATACCACCGGTCTTGCCTTCGATTTGCACTACGAACGCTATGGGCCTGAAACGGCAAGCGGGGAGCCATGGCTACCCTGGAGAAAGTGGTTCTGGAACGAGGTGGAGCGCAGAAGGGCTCCCGGGAAGGCGAGAAAAATGAAGGGCCTGCTCGCCGAGATTCTGGCAGACGAGCAGGCCCGGGGTCGCGCTCTCGTGATTTACGAGCGGGAGCAACCGGTCTTTCATGTGACCGTTGCGCCCTAGGTCTTTGACCAGATCCCCATGACAAAGCCCACCGGGTCTTCGATCATGGCGTAGTAGCCGTACTCACCATCGTGAATGGCGGTCTTGCCCTGCCGGGTCTTTCCTCCGAATTCTCCGGCCCTTGCGCGACAGGTCTCGATGTCCTCGACCTGAATGTAGAGATTGACGGCACATTCCCCTATCGAGTCCTTCTTTTCAATTCCCCCGCCAACACTCTCTGTTTCAAAAACCGTGTAATTCTCATCCGAGGGGAAGAACTTCCAGGCGAAGAGGTCTCCGTAGAACTTGGAGCTTGCTTCCAGATCCGTGCTGGGGATCTCGAAATAACATAGCGTGTGGTTAGGATTCATGTTTCCTCCTTGAAAGAAAAAGGCCCGACCATTCGGCCGGGCCTTGATGCGATCATCGCAGGAGCACAAGGCTCTTCTGGTCCACCTTCCCGGCAGATTCAAGCCGGTAGAAGTACACTCCGCTCGACACAGAGTGACCCCGGGAGTCGCGACCATCCCAGAAGAGTTGATGCTCACCGGAAACAAACTGTCCCCGGGACAGGGTGCGAACCAGACGTCCCGAGAGGTCGAAGATCTGGAGTTCAGCGGGGCCTGACTGAGCCAGACTGAAGCGGAGGCTGGCCGGTCCTTCCGAGGGACGGAAGGGATTCGGCTGGCTCTGAAGCAGGTTCAGGGGCTGCTGCCAGTTGTTCTCCCCGGGCGCGGCCGTCAGGTTTTCCATCAGGACCTCGATTGCGAAGTCATCGACGCCGCCTTCCACCAGACCGCCATTGTTCAGGTCACAGGCGACAAAGCGGAATTGCACCTGGTCGGTCAGGGGATCGAGATAGCTGGAAATGTCCACCATGACCCGATTCCAGCTATTGGCGTTCCCGGTCTCCGTGTCCACGCGTTGCCAGTTGACACCGTCTCCCGTCAGATCCACGGCCCACTCGTCATCCGTGGAGAAACCGTCCTCTGCATACCAGCGCCAGTAGCTGGCGAAGGCCATGGAGTATTCGCTGAGGGAGAGAAGCGGGCTGTAGAGCGTTGTGCAGCCACCATCGACATCATTGTCTCCGGGCGCGCCACCCGCGCTTCCATTGTCCGTGACGAAGCAGTAAATGCCCGGCGCGGGTGTGTGGTCGTCGGAAGGAGCCATAGGTGCACCGTTATAGGTAGTTCCATTGGGGTCCGCCCATTCCCACTCACCGGAGCTCAGGCTACCGTCGGAGCTGACGCTCCAGCTTCCGGCCCCCGCCTCAAGGTCGTCGCTGAGAAGGGTGTTCGTGATGTAGAAGCTGTGATGCTCCACGGGAGCCGCCGGCGGGTCCACGCTCAAGAGACCGAGGCCGTCTTCTGCCTGGATGTAGTAATCCACCTGGGAGTAGATTGCCGCCCCGGGGATCTCGGCGGAGTAGGTCCCCGCGCCGCTCATGATCACTTCTGTCCAGCTTCCGTGGTTCACGCGATAGAAGAGGCTCACGGAGGACACCGTGCTGTAGTCCATTGCACTGGCACTCACGGTGTAAGGGCCGCTTGTGTCGTTGGTAAAACCAACCTGGGTCACATTGCTGATCGCAGGACCGGCATTGTCCTGAAGGTCAAAATCCACCACGGAGACTTCCCCGGACTCCAGGGTGACCATGCGGGATTCGTCGGAAAAACCGTTCAGACTGGCTCTGGCAATGTAGGTGTCGGCCCCCGCCATTCCGGAATAGAAACCGGCATCATCGGTCAACCAGGCGAAGGTGGTTTCCTCCAACTGAACGATCGCGCCGGGAAGCGGCACATCGCCCCAGCTTTCGTTGGTGACATACCCTTCAATCTCACCGAATCCGGACATGGAGTTCAGCACGGCCTCATAGGCATCCACCATTCCCCAACCGGAAGTGTTGTCCTCGCCGGCCGAATTCTGGTCGCGGGCAGTCTGCATGAGGATGAGCTTGACCGTATCCACATCCAGATTCGGGTTGGCACTACGCATCAGGGCCACCACGCCGGAGAGATGGGGTCCGGACATGGAGGTTCCACTCATGTAGGTGTAGCCGCCGCCGGGATAGGTGGAATAGACATCCACTCCGGGGCCAACGATTTCCGGCTTGATCTTCAGATCCGGAGTCACATTGCAGCCCGTGGGACCGCGGCTGGAAAAGGAGGCCATGTTGTAGGGGAAAGTGTTGTCATTGGTGGCGTCCACGGCGCCCACGGAGAAGGAACTGAACTCCGTGCTGGCGCGGTCGGCAGGGGAGCGAAGCGAAGTTCCACTCGGGCCCTCGTTTCCAGCGGACCAGACACTGACCACGCCCGCCGCTTCTGCAGCATCAATGGCCGCCCACCAGCGGCTGTCACAGTCCTGGTAGCCGCCGCCGAAGCCCTCGTTGATTCCCCAGGAGTTCTGCACAACATCGGGAACATCATCGGTCGTGCCGGGATCTCCGTCCGGATCAGCGAACCACTGGAAGGCCGCGATGACATCGTTGTCGAAAGCACTTCCCACACCCTGGTCGATGGCATTGCAGGCAATCCATTCCGCATCGGGAGCGCAGCCAACCGTGTCTGCTGCCGCCCCACACATGGTTCCCACTGTATGGGTTCCGTGTCCGTAACCGTCGCTCGGGAAAGCGCCGCCAGCTCCAATTACATCCAGCCAGCATTCACTGGCAGGGGCATGGGTTCCGCGGTAGCGGCTGGAAAGGGCCGGGTGATTTCCATCGACGCCAGTGTCGAGGCTGGCAATAAGCGCACCTTCGCCCGTGATTCCGAGGTTGTACCAGACTTCCGGTACGCGACAGGCCTCAATGCCCGGAGGGGTTCCGCGATGCGGCTGATCCGACTCCATGCCTGGTTCCACCGGAACAACGCTCACTGGGTCAATCAGATTGACCGTGAAGTTAGCCTCCACCCAGCTGACATCGGGCCGCGAAGCGATTTCACGGATCGCATCGGGACTTCCTTCAATCACCAGAAGATTGGCGATCCAGTAGCTCGTATATCCCAGAATCTCACCGCTACGATCGGGGCTATCGAGCCACTGCAGCAGACTTCTCTGGCTGGAAGAAGCATCCTGAAGCGCAATGATTACTTCCCGGTGTCTTCGAGCCATCGTGGCTCTTTCCCGCTTCAACTGCTCGTTCATCTCGGCTATGGGGGCCTGCTCCTCCATCATGACAATGACACTGAGGGTTTCATCGGCCGCAGTGGCATCCAGTTGGAGTTGCAGTCCGGGATGGAATTCTCCCGCCAGCGCCGGAACCATGAGCAGGGCGAGCAGAAGAATGGGGGTGAAAAAACTCCGGGCAAAGGTCATCAGGCTCTCCTTTGGGTGGGTAAGGGAGGGCGGCACCGGATTAACCCTGAAGATCGTTGGGGTTCAAGGGGATCCGTGGAGTGGTCTGCGCGCCCTTTCTCAGCCTTAAGTATAGCAGATTCAATAAGCTGAACTCAAAGCCTGAATGGGATTTCATGCCTGAAGGGGCGCCAGTTCCGCAAATGCGTGGACTTGGCCTTGAAATGCGTGGAGATTGGGCACCCGATAGCCGGACAGGAGAGCCTCTTCGATGGCTTCCCGAGGTCTTTTGGGGCGCAGTCCCGGGCTTTCCATCAGGAGAAAATCGGCAGGAGACCCGGGAGCCAGAACTCCGCAATCCCGGAAATCCAGGCTTCTTGCGCCAGCAAGAGTGGCCATGTGCAGAATCTCCTCCGGTTCCAGATCCGGGTGGGCGCGATAGGCCAGGGTGCAGGTTTCAGGCATGTTCAGGCTCGGGGAACTGGCCAGAGAGTCCGTTCCCAGGGCCACCGGGATTCCGCCATCGAGAAGTCGTCGAAGCGGATGGGGATCTTTGCCTTCGTGGAACCAGGCCACGGAGCCGGGACAGTAGACGACCGTGGCGCCTGCCTTGAGAAGGGCGGCATCGTCTTCTTCCCGGAGCCAGGTGCCGTGAACGAATTGAAGAGCCGAGTCGCCGGGTCGCTCTGCGAGCCAGGCCGCAAGGCTCCGGGGCTCTTCGGGATCCCAGGGTCGACCTACGCTCTTCCAGCCCAGTCTCTTTTGAAACTCGGCAAAGGGACCGCTTCCTTCCAGCATGTACTCTTCCTCAAAACAGGTCTCGGCTCCATGCGTGGAGAAGGGAAGTCCCCGGTCCAGACAGAACTCGTAGAGATCCCGATGCGTGGAGTAGGGCGCGTGGGCACTGTAGGCCGGGAAGAAGTCCGGGCCTTCCTCCAGTGGCCTGCGGGCCCGGGCTGCTTCGAGACCCCGCGGCCCCCAGCCGAGGAACTCCTGATAGGCTCTTACGCGAAGGGGTTGCTCGCAGCTTTGATGGGCGGCCTTGGCACCAGTTTCTCCCTCGACGCTGAGGATGTCCCCGATCGTGGTGCAGCCACCCCGGATGCACTCCCTGCGCCCTGCCCGAGTGGATAGCTCGAACTCCCGGTTTCCCCAGGTCTGTTTCGCGCGAAGCCCGGCAATCCATTCCGTGAAATCCCGGGACGGCGACTGCAGTCCCCGGAAGTAGCTCAGCTCCAGGTGCGCGTGAGCATTCACCAGGCCGGGGATCAGGCTTGCATCGGGAAACTCGAACACCCGATCCGCTTTCAGGGAGACACCCTCGGATGCGGGAGCAACTTCCAGAATGTGGCCATCGCGAAAGAGAAGTAGTCCATCCCGGATCGGAGGACCGCTGACGGGAAAAAGAAAGCCGGCTCGAATGAGACAGCTTTCCCCGGGTTCCGGTTTCAAGAGCAGGGACATTTCAAAGAGCCGGTGCCGCCACGGCACGAGGCGCAGCGCCCAGGTTTTCCAGCATTGCGGAGACGCTGGCACGAAGCGGCGCGAGATGGTCTTCCTGGCAGAGTCGGTGGAAGAGTCGAAGGCCTTCCAGGCGCGGAAGATCCAGTTCAAAGTGGATCCTTTCGCCGAGATAGTCCCTCACTTCCTGCAGGGGCAGTCCCATGGAAAGAGCGGCTTCTTCGCAGATCGTATCCATGGCCTTTTGTCCTGCAAGGAAGCTGTCCTGCAGAATCTCCTGAAGTTCCGGGTTCCCGGAACGCAGTGCCCAGACCGCGTAGACAAAGGGATGATGGAAGGTCTTCTGCCACCAGTCCCCGAGATCGACATCGAAAGGAAGCTCCCCCGCCTCGGCTTTCATGGCCGTATCTCCAATAAGAAGGCCCGCATCCACGGAATCCCCCGTGGGCCCCCGAAGAGGGTCTTCCGGATTCGGCTCGTAGATGTGGAAATCCGGGGTAACCTGATAGCTTCTTTCCAGAAGAAGGCGCAACATGGCCACGCTACTTCTGCTTCCCTGGTCCACATACACGGTGTTCAGTTCGGAGAGAGGTTTCTTCGAGAGAAGACGGATGCTGTCCGCCGGGCCTTCACTGGCAATGCAGAGTCCGGGCACAATCTCCTCGCCGACTCCCCGAAAAAGCTCCACGCTGGGAATCAGCGCCGCATCCAGTTCACCGTGGCGCAGCTTGTCCGCAAGAGCGCTGGGGCTGTCGTAGACGAGCGTATGCTCACCGCATTCCCCGGTCTCCAGCCCGCGGATCAGGGGCTTTGTGTTCAGAAAGGAAATTGCGCCGATTTTGAAACTTGCCATGGGAACCTCATCTCTCTGCCTTTGAACAGTAGGACAAGTGCTGAAACCACGCAATCATTCTTGAGTTCCCCGGGAAAATCAGTGAAGGAAAATATCCAGTGCCCCGCCGGCAAAAAGCACCAGTCCCACCAGGCTGTTCAGGCGAAAGAAGGCCAGATCAATGTGACTGAGATCTCCGCCGCGAACCAGGTGGTGTTCCTTTGCAAGAAGAAGGGCCGATAGCACCAGAGCCAGATAGAAGGGAAGGCCCATGTGATGGCGAATGCCAAAGAGCAAGAGGGCCAGCATCATCAGAAAGTGCAGTTGGCCGGCAATGCGAAGGGCCTGATAGTCGCCCAGAGTTTCGCTGAGAGAGCGCAGTCCCGCCCGCTTGTCAAAGTCCGTGTCCTGACAGGCGTAGATGATGTCGAATCCGGCGACCCAGAGCAGGACAGCGAGTGAGAGCCACCAGGGCGCTCCTCCGAATTCCCCATGAACCGCGATCCAGGCACCAATCGGTGCAATGGCCAGAGAAAGTCCCAACACAAAGTGGCTTCCCGGGAAGAAGCGTTTCGTGTGGGAGTAGAAGAGAACGATGAAGAGAGCCAGGGGGCTGAGCCAGCCGGCCAAGGGGTTCAGCGCAAAGGCGGCGACGACAAAGAGCGCAGCACTGGCCAGCACAAACCCTCCTACCCAACTGGGAGTCAGTAGACCAGCCGGGATGGCTCTCATGGCGGTGCGAGGGTTTTGGGCATCAAGATCCCTGTCTGCCAGGCGGTTGTAGGCCATGGCGGCGGATCGGGCGGCGACCATGCAGAGCAGAACCAGAAAGAGAATCCTCCAGCCAGGAAAACCGGGAGGCGTGGAGTTGCGGCTGGCCAACATCATTGCCAGCAGGGCAAAGGGGAGGGCGAAGAGCGTGTGCGCGAACTTGATCATCTCCAGCACGAGGGCAAGTTTGCGGAGAAAGACCCTCATTCTTCCCCCCAGCGAGGTGCGACACGGATGTCAATGTCCAGATGATCCAGAATCCTCTGGACCAGAAAATCCAGAAGGTCCCCGAGAGACTTCGGACGCTGGTAGAAACCCGGAGAAGCGGGGAGGATCACGGCGCCGGCGCGGCGCAGGCGGAGCATGTTTTCCAGATGAATGTCACTGAGCGGGGTTTCCCGGGTGACCAGAATCAGGGGCCGGTTTTCTTTCAGGCAGACATCGGCTGAGCGGGTGATCAGGGTGTCGCTGACCCCCGAGGCAATGCGCCCCAGGGTGCCAGTGGAGCAGGGAAGAACCAGCATGGGCAGCATTCGCCCGCTTCCGCTGGCCGCCGCCGCCTGAAAGTCCCGGGGTCCATGCCGTCGCAGAAGTGGCCCTCCGTCTATGGCCTCTCCCAGACAATGCCCTTCTGCCGGGGAAGCTCCGTAGATAGCAGACAGGGATTCGTCAAAGGAAGATCCGCTCTCGGCAAGGCAAAGCTCGTCCACCGTCTCGCTGAGCATGAGCTCCACGCCGATCCTGTGCTCGTGGAGACACTCCAGCAGGCGAAAGGCATAGGGAGTCGCAGAGGCTCCGGTCATCGCCAGGATGATGCGCTCTGCCACTATTCGCTCCTCACGGGTTTCCACGTTTCTTCCGCTTTGCTCAGCAGGGGATTGATCACGGCACTGCCTCCGAGCATGCGGTGTTTTTCCACGGAACGAAAGTTTTCAGGAACCCGGAGCGAGACATACTGAAGGAGTGCGGGCAGTTCGGGCGCCACGATCCGGATTATTGCATCACCGGGAAGCTCTGCCGTGCGACGAAGATGCAGCGTGTTGATGAGAAGCCCGTCGCCCTTCCTTGCAGGGACAATCGTCTGGGCCATTCCATCAAGAGCGTCGCCAATCGCAATTTTACTGTACTCGGGAAGTTCGTCCTTCAGAAGAAGCAATCCCTCGGGAAGCTCCACCCGGTATTCCAGGGCATTGATCGGGCCTTCCCCTCGCAAACTCCCGTTCCACATCACCAGGTAGACGGTGAGAGTGTCGGACTTGAGTTCGGAAAGGGTGCTGTCGGTTCCCCCCTCATCGAAGTAGGCACCGAGAACTACCTCCGCTTCTCCGTCTTCCCAGAGGGTGACGGCCGGATTGGCCAAAGCAAGCAGGGGGAGAAACAGAATCAGGCATGTCATCGTTCTCATGACTCTCTCCTGGAGATGCCCGCATCTTCCATGCGAGACAGGGTTTCTCGGGGAGCGCGCACATGGTAGAGCGCTCCATGTTCATCATAGCTCACATTCAGAACTTCGCTGTCCCGGTAAATCATCGAGGCCAGTTTTTCCTGTCCAACGGGAACACGAAGAACCGCATCCTCGTAGTTTTCCCGCCTTCGTTCCAGAATCGCGAAACGCAGTTCGTCGAGCCCCCGGTTTTCCAGGGCACTGACAACAATACTTCCCGGCCAGTGTCTTTCCGCCCAGCGTTCCATTCCTGTTTCCGCTTCGTCGGCCTTGTTGAAGACCCGTAGGGCAGAGGCGGGATCGACATCCATTTCCCCGAGCACCTCGTCGACGGCCTCAATCTGCCGGGACAAAACCGGGCTGGACAGATCGGCGACATGAAGAAGAAGGTCCGCTGTCTTCAGTTCGGACAGGGTAGCCTTGAAGCTCTCGATCAGGTGGTGTGGCAGTTTGCGGATAAAGCCGATCGTGTCCGTGAGCAGAACTTCGCTGTCCTCGTCAAGCTTCAGTCGGCGCGTTGTTGCGTCGAGGGTTGCAAAGAGTGCGTCTTCAATGAAAACATCACTCCCGGTCATCGCCCGCATGATGGTGCTTTTCCCGACATTCGTGTATCCCACAAGGGCCACCGTGAAGGAATTTTCCCGCCGACGCCCCGCCTTGGTTTCGCTGACCCGGTGCAGGTGTTCCAGTTCGTCGCGAAGCCGGGAGACTTTTTCGGACAAGCGCCGGCGATCCACTTCCAACTGGGTTTCTCCGGGCCCCCGGGAGCCGATTCCTCCGGCCTGCCGACCAAGGTGTTCCCACATCCGTCGCAGTCGGGGGCGAAGGTACTCCAACTGTGCCAGTTCCACCTGCAGGTGAGCCTGACGACTTCTCGCCCGCTTGGCGAAGATGTCGAGAATCAGTTCCGTGCGGTCGGCGACATTGATTCCGGTGAAGGTCTCGATGTTCCGGGCCTGGATGGGGCTGAGGTCGTGGTCGAAGAGAATGAGATTCACTTCCCTCTCTTCGCAAAGTTCCTTCAGTTCCTCCAGTTTACCCCGGCCAATAAAGGTGGAAACATCCGGGGCTCGCCGACTCTGGATCATGGAGCCCAGCACCTTGGCCCCTGCGGTAGAAGCCAGCATGGCCAGCTCCCGAAGATTGTCTTCTTCCTCTTCCCTCTCCTGACCACTCAGGACAGAGCCCACCAGAATGGCTCTCTCCCTGGAGGGATGGTTTCCGGGATAAAAAAAGTCGTCCTTGCTCATTTGCTGCGTGCCTTCCCGCGAAGAGGAACCTCGAGCCGGGTCGGGTAATTGGTCAGGTTTTCAAGTCCCGCATCCGTCACCAGGGCGACATCCTCAATGCGGATTCCCAGTTTCCGCTCCGGGTAATAAACCCCGGGTTCAATCGTGATGACCTCGCCGCTGACAAGTGGCTCATCTCCCCGGATAAAGGGATCTTCGTGAACCTCCAGGCCCAGGCCGTGCCCGAGTCCGTGACAGAAGCCCACCTGGGTTCCGGGATGGCTGTGAAGGGTCTCATAGCCCTTTTCTTCCAGGAAGTTTTGCACCCTGCGATGAAGCAGGCGGAAGGAAATCCCCGGTTCCCAGGCTTCAAAACCCAGAACCGCAGCCTGCCGGACATCCTCGTAGGCCTTTTTCTGTGCGGCACTCGCCTTGCCGGGGACAAAGGTGCGGGACATGTCGAAGTAATAGCCGCTTCGGGGGTCCTTCGGAAAGATATCGCAGACAATCGGAAGCCCGGTTTTGACCTTCCGGGAGTTGGTCCCGGAGTTGTGGGGAACGCCCCCTTCCTCGCCTTGGGCCACAATGCTGCCATAGATATTGACCAGGCCGCGTCGGGCCAGCGCCAAATTGACTTCCTGTTTCAAGTCACCGATTGTAAGCGCCTCGCCTCGTGCGGTATAGAGAGTCCGTCTGTGGGCATGGCAGCGGGAGATCGCCCTCTGAAGCGAATCAAAGGCTTCCCGGGTTCCCACTCCGGCCTCGCGGATCTTTTCGACCTCTTCCTCGCTCTTGACTCTGCGAGCCTCGCGAAGAAGCGGGACAGACTCGGAAACCAGAACACAGCCCTGTTTCTTGAGCTCTCGTTTCAGGGTTCCCAGCCAGGCCGTGTCTTCCAGTCCCGTTGCCCCGTAAAGAGCCACCCGCCCCTTTGCCCTCACCTTGCGAAGGAGCCAGGAAAGCAGGGCCACTTTCGGGTTTTTCGATTGTGCCAGCTTGCTTGCGGGGGTCTTCGAGCGGGGAATCCAGTCCAGTCCGCTCTCCTTTGCCCCATCTCGCTCCATGTCGCCAACAATGAGAAGCTTCTTGCCTCCCCGCTTCCAGACCAGCATGGCGGCTTCAAACTTGTGCCCGCCGCAAAGGTACCAGAAACCCGGATGCTCATCCGAATTGCCCGTGAGAAGCAGAACATCGACATTCCGTTCTTTCATTAGTGCGTCGATGCGACCTTGCATTGCCTTGTTCATAGAAACCTCGGGGATCAGGGTAGATAGGGTAAACTACCGCTCCGGGGACAGAAACTCAACGGTGGATTGACTTCACCCTCTCAATTCCTATACTACAGGCGTCTGTCCCATTCCGATCCCCCAAAACCGAAGATCGGTTATCAAGGAGGAAAGAGCGTGCCGAAGAAGACCCTTCTGGCCCTGACGGCGATATTACTGTTGCTGGCCTGCGGAGAAAAAGAGGGGCCCGTCAGCCCGGATACGACTGCCCCGCAGGTAGCGATCTCCAATCTCGTTAACAATAACATTCTGGGTACTTCGTTTCTGATTAAGGTGGATGCCACGGACAATGAAGGGGTGGAGCGGGTCTCCTTTTATGTAGACGAACTCAAGATCGGCGAAGACAACAGTGAGGAAGAGGGCTGGTCTTTTCTCTGGCATCTTGGCTACTGGGCCAATGAGCTTGATGCGGTAACCCTGAGCCTCAGTGTTGTGGCAGAAGATGCTTCCGGGAATAGCAAAACCTCCGGGAGTGTTCCCGTGATTCTGCTTCCCGATGCCTGCATCGCTCCCACTCCGAGCGGACCGACCGACGGCTACTTTGTCGACAACACCCGGGTGGCCTGTGACTGGGAACCGCTTCCCGACGCTCTGGTTTACCAGATTCAGATTGCCGACAGCGATGACTTCTCCAATATCCTGATCGACCTCAGTGTCCCGGAGTCCGAACTGCCCGCGGAGGGCTTGGCTGCGGAGTCCTTCTACTACTGGAGGGTGCGCGGACAGAATGTCCATGAACTCTGGAGCTCCTGGAGCAATTTCTGGAGTTTCATGCCCCGGGATATTCCCCTGCTTTCTCCCGACTCCCCGGAGTCTGTGCTGGAGAACATGGCACTGGGTATTGAGTGGAAGGTTCTTAGTGGCTATGAAGACAGCCTTCACGAGGACTTCCTCTTTATTCCCAATTTTGAGGACAAGGAAGAGGCTCGTGACCAAGGCAAGTATGGTTTCTTCAACGACTTTACCAAGACCCGTGCGAGCGATCTGGTCTTTACACTGAACGACGAGTCAGTGTCCACCGTCTTTGACTTCAGCTTTGATGCCGAAGCCCTGTCCCTTGATGAAGAAGCGGGAACGGCGGAACTCAGTCGTGTTGACTACACAATCACTGTGAACTGGGGAAGCAGCACCCAGGTGTATGTCGGCTGGGCCTCCGCGGACTTCCTTCGCGAAGACGGCAACTGGAGTATTCTGGAGTGGAGCGAAGCGGGAAGCGTCTACAACTTTGAGGACATCCGTTTCGGAATTCTCTGGCTGGAGCTTTCCAACTACTAGCTCAGGCTCCGATGTGTTTTTCGGCCGCGGCCAGCGCTCTTGCGTGAACTGCGGCCGCTTCTATTTCCAGGACTTCCGCTTTCCCGGCGATTTCCGAACAGAAGTCACGGTCGCTAATGTCGGCCAGATTGATCTTTACATTCAGGTGAGCGCCGCGCAGACCCGCATAAGCCATCAGCGCCCCCACGCCCGAGTCACTGGCACTGTTCACGTTTCCATGCTCAGCCGTGTATTCGCAGAAGCGAAGGGCCTCAAGACAGAGTTCCATGACCGATAGCGGAACCTGGGTTGCCCCCTTGGTGGCTTCCTGAATCGCTTCCTCGCGTGCGGCGATTTCTTCCTCCGACTTCCTGGGAAGCTTGAAGGCTGCCATCACCTGGTGGAAGGCGTCCGTGTCTTCGTCGACCTTCTTTTCCAGTGTCTCACGAAGCAGATCCGCTTCCTTGCAACGGTCGGCCATCGTGCCTTCCACGGCGGCGTACTTCTTGCCGCGGGTAAGACGGGACACCATGGCAGTCAGGCCAGCGGCCAGAGACCCGGCCAGCGCAGCGACACTTCCTCCGCCGGGGGCGGGGCTGCTCGAAGCGAGGACTTCATTGAACTCATTGGCTCCCAAACCCATCAAGGGTCCGGGAGGTGCAGGGGGAAGAGCCTTGGGAGAGACCGTTCCTTTTTCCAGCATGACCTCAATGACATTTTCTTCGAGGCGGAAAGGGTAGAGCTGGCCAAGGCCGAGATAGTCCACGGCCAGTTCCATCTGCTTCCACTCGCCTTCCGGAAGAGGTTTTCCAGTATCCTCGCAGTGAAAGTGGGCGGCCTCCAGGAGCGCTCTTTTGGGAACTACGCCCACAATCTCACTTCCGGTTACTTCAAGGCCTTCCTGTTTGGCCGCTTGCCGCTTCACTTCTTCAAAGGCTGTGTGCAGACTCACCTTGGTGAAGTCCAGGAGGTTCATGCTGACCTGGGCCGTGTTGGCGTCGTACATCATGCCGGCAGCCTGGGTGGTGGGAAGAGTGCCGGGAACCTTGATTGCAATTCCCTGCTCATCCCGCACGATTTCCCGGTTCTCGTCGCGCTTGGCGCGGCCGCTTTCACGAATATCGAGAGCAATGGTGTGAGCCTTGCGCTTGACCTTGGTGTTCAGGTTGATGTTGTAGGCAACGAGAAACTGTCGGGCGCCCGTGACGGTCACGCCGCTCTTCGGAAGAAAAACCTGTGGTCCATAGTCGGGCGCAAAGTCGGGGTCTTTCATTTTCTCTTCGAGTGCTTCGTATTGTCCCTTGCGGATATCGGGCATGCGCACCCGGTCGGGGCGTTGCGCACTTTTTGCATAAAGGTAGATGGGCAGGCCGAGTTCCTCGCCGAGACGCTTGCCCAGGCGGTGGCTCAGTTCCACGCAGTCTTCAAAGCTGGCGTTTTCCACGGGAATAAAGGGGACCACATCGGCCGCTCCCTGTCGGGGATGTTCCCCCGTCTGCCGACTCATGTCGATCAACTCCACGCCCTTCTTCACACACTGGAAGGCTGCTTCCAGCACCGCATCCGGTTCTCCGACCAAGGTGTAAACCGTTCGGTTGAAATCGGGCCCGGCATCAACATCCAGCAAGGTCGCTCCCTCGCAATCGCGAATGGACTGGGCGATTCCCTGGATGATACTGCGACTTCTTCCCTCACTGAAGTTGGGAACGCACTCGATGATCTTTCGGCTCATGGGTTCTCCTTTTCCTGCCCAGAAGTTCGGGCAGAATCCACAGAGGCGCAAGCCCCCGTTTCATTCAGGTCTTCCAGAATGCGATCCAGAACCCAGTGGACGGCTTTCGGGCTTCGCAAAAGGTTTGCACCCCAGTTCCAGTCCGGGTGGGTCAGGTCTTTCACCTCGGTTTCACAGGAAATGGAATCCCCGCAAAGGCTGCGAAAATGAAGGACTCTTTCGGTCGCGATAATTCCGTCATTGGGGGTTCCCTCCCACCATGCGCCGGCCAGTGGAGACCGGTAATGGTCGCCGGCCAGAACATGCCATTTCACGCGGGGGCTCGGGGGGTTCTTGCGGTTGAAGGAAGCGATTCCCGATGGCGTGCACCAGCCCTTCAGGTTCACTCCGTGGAGGACTCTCACCCCGCCACTGGGCGTTCCCAGCATGAAGACCTGTCTCACGGCATCCGGATGCAGGGTGACAAAGCGCCGGGCGGCCAGCCCTCCCATGCTGTGGGCGACCAGGTGCAGGTTCCGGTAGGGAATGTTTTGTGCGGCAAGAAAGCTCTCGATCTCTTCGATCACGCCATCCAGATTCTCGTCCAGGCTGCCCATAAAGCGATCCATTCCCGGAACGATATAAAACTCGCAATGCGGGGGTAGGCGAAGGGACGACTGCCGATAGTACTCCTGAAAGTCCCGGACAAGGCCGTTCCAGCCATGGAGAAAGAGAACCGTGTGGGTGTTTTCGGGGAGGCGATCGTTCTCAATGGGCGGCAGCCCCGAAGGCACTTGCTCTACGGGAGCACAGGAGAGGATTGCAAAAGTCATGAGCAAAGAGAGAACTGAAAACCGCATGTCCCCCTTGATAAACCCTGGGCGATGGCAAATCAAGAGGATCCTGTTCCTTTGGCTCTGTCGATTGCCCGGCCGCCCTGTGTTTTTTCGAACACTGGAGGAGCGCAAAGAAAGCTCTCTCCCTTTTGAGGCATCCTGTCCCCCCGGCAAGAAAAGAACCGTACTCACGGTCTTGCCCCGCCCCTGCAATCACAGGTAAACTTATGAGGACTATTGCCTTGACCGTTCCCTCAGCACCGAAAGAGAAGTGGAATGCGCCGACTTGCTGTACTGCTTTTGATTGTCCTCGGTCTGTCGGCCTGTGATTGCCCTGAGGCCCCGATCGTCTACCCTTGGGGAATTTGGTACCTGAGTACCGATGAGTCCCTTCTTCCCAGAATTGAATCCCTCGCCGAACTGGCCGATACTCTTGAGACCTATGGCCTTGCCCTGGAGAGGATCGAAGGGCTCGAATATCGCTTCGGCTTTCGCCCGAACCAGTACGACAGCCTGACCATTCCCACGACCAACTGGATCAACCGGATGTCGGCCAACAAGGCCGCCTATCTCCATGACATTCATGTCGAGGAACCCACGGCGGACAGCCTTCTTTTGCTCACCCATGCGGGGCTTCAGGACGACTCTCTTCAGATTGAACTTCTGCAAAGCCGCCAGGAGCTGGAGGACCTTCTTCAAATCGATGTGCGCAGTTTTTCCATTCCCAATGAAGCTCACGACATGAGAACCCTTCATGCCATCCGGAATGCGGGCTACCATGCCGCCCGCACCGGGAACGTGAATTACGAACCCTGGGGCGCCTTTCTTTTGGGAAGGCCGGACGATCCGATCTGGAACAATGAGGGCTGGGAGCATCTTTCCATCTTCGAGCTTTCCCGAAACCTGACGGCCAGCGAAATCCAGAGCCTGGCTCTCGACGAGGTGGATGACTGGCTGGCCGAATCCGGTCGCCTGGAACACTGGAAAGAGGAGAATCTCTGGGTTCACCTCTATACGCGTACGGATAACTCGGAATACACCTCCACCCAGATTCTGGACGGGGATCATCTGGCGGCGCTCATGGATGCGCTTCTTGCCGATGGCGATGTCTGGATCGCTTCCATGGGCGAGGTCAGTGAGTATGTGAGAAGCAATCATGTACCGATTCTTCCAGACAGTCTTCGCTGGGATGCGGTCAACTGGGGCGAGCAGCCCTGGAATGGAAAAGCCTGCGTCTTCACTTTTTCGACCGATGACGGCTACCGCTCAAACCACCTGGAGTACACCCCCAACATGGTTTCGCGGGGACTGAGCTACACCTGTTTCCTGAATCCCCGGCGCATTGGGGTTTCAGGCGACTACCTCAACACGGATGACATTCAGGCCATGGTGGAACAGGGGATTGAGATCGGCAGCAGGGGTTTGAATTACCGCTACCTGCTTCCCGATTCCGCGGGCTGGATCCATGATGCGAGCGGAAACGGGGACATGGGATTCGAGATTCGAAGCGAAGGCAGCGCCAAGGTCTTTCAACTCTTGCCACGGGAGCCGGAAGAATGAAGAAAGCCGCGCTGTTTCTTGTCCTCCTGTCTCTCTTTTCCTGTGTGGAGAGACCCCTTCCGGAAGTTCCCCTTCTTCTCGACTACTACCCCTCCAGTGCCCTCGACCGGATTCCCGTGAACATCAAGCCCTGGCTGCTCTTCAGCGAGCCTATGGATTCGTCCAGCGTCTGCTCCTCGATCACTCTGTCAGGGAGCTGGCAACTGGATTTCGAATGGGAGGATACGCGCCTTCGCATTCTTCCGCAGAATCCCCTGTCCTGGAATCTGGACTATGAGTTGAGCCTGTCAGGCGGGAGAAGCCGCGAAGGAGTTTCCCTGGAAGAAGAGTGGAGCCTCGATTTTCACACCAGTCGGGACTCGGTGTACTATGTCCTGCTTGGTGAGTGGTATCTCACAAAGCGTGACCACCTGAGTCCACGAATCGAGACACTCGCGGAGTTGCGCGACACTCTCATCGCCTATGGAGTGGCGATGGACACCCTGAGCGGCCACGCTTTTCGGCTGGGCTTCAATGGCGACGACTACGAGGACTGGATCGCCGAGAAGAGCGTGAACAGCGCCGGGTGTCTCCGCGAGGACAGCGTGGTTCTGGGCCTCGAGGCCGACACGCTCTTTACCCATGGAGGGCTGTCCCAGGATTCACTGGGTGTGGAGATTCTGGAAAACGCAGATCTCATTGAAAGCATCACCGGAGAGGAAGTCCAGGTGCTGGCCTTTCCCAACCATCATCACACACGGAACACCCTGCACTATCTGCGGGACCAGGGCTATCTGGCTGCGCGCAATGGCACGCCCGGTTATGAGCCATGGGCCTCTTTCCTGCTTTGGGACGAAGAGGATCGGGATGATCCCTGGATTCGGAGTTGGGAGAGGGTCTCGCTTTTCGAGATGCCCCTGACCTTCTTCTGCTCGACCATCCAGGCCATGGATCCTTCGGAAATCGCTGACTGGCTCCAGGAGGAAGAGCAACTTCCGCGCTGGAAAGAAAACCGAACATGGATCCAGTTCTACACTCACACGGACGACCCCGAGCAAACCGGAACCCCGATTCTGGACGCGGAGCATCTGGAGGCACTCATGGATGCCCTGATCGCTGACGGGGATGTCTGGATCGCCCCCCTGGGAGAGGTGGCCGAGTTTGTGCGCAGCACCCACATCCCGGAGGACGCAGAAGAGTTGATCTGGGTCTCCGATGACCCTTCGCCCCAGCCATGGGATGGCCACTCCTGCGCCTTTACTTTTTCAACCGACGACGGGTTTCGAGCGAACATCGAGCCCTATGCCCTGATCTTTTCCGAGCGGGGAATTGCCTATACCAGCTTCCTCAATGGCTCCAAGATTCTCGACGGGGACGCAGGCAGTGAAAAATACATGGGATCTGTCGAGGTTCAGGCTATGGTGGATCTGGGAATGGAACTGGGAAGCCACAGCCTGAACCACCGCTCCCTGATTCCCAATCTGGCTTCCAGTATTCGCGACCTGAACGGAGACACGGGGAAGAGCGTGTACATCTACATTGAGCCCTACCGCTATCGATACCGTCGGGTTCTTCAACTCTGGCAGGAAAAACCAACGAGCGTTCCATGAAACTGATCAGTTTTGGCCCCCGATACCGGGAGCGCCCCGGCCTGATGCTGGATGCCGGTATTCTGGATCTCTCTTCCGCCTTGCCGGGTTCTCCCCTGAGTTGGCGGGAGATTCTGGATGCCGGGAGGCTGGAAGAAGCGCTGGCGATCCTGCCTGACAAGCTTCTGGATCCCGGGGAGTTTCGTTTGGCGCCTCCCATTCCCGACCCCGGCAAGATCATATGCCTCGGCCTGAACTACCGGGATCACGCAGAAGAACAGAATCGACCGATTCCGGAAAAGCCACTGCTGTTTCCGAAGATGCCGAGCGCCCTGATTGGGCAAGGGGAAAGCGTGGAGCTTCCCGAGGATGAACCGGAAGTGGACTACGAGGTGGAACTGGCCTTTATCATTTCCAGACGCGCGCGCAGGGTTCGGGCTTCCGAGGCCGGACACTACATTCTGGGTTATACGATTCTCAACGATGTCACCGGCCGGAAGGCCCAGCGCACTGAACGCCAGTGGCTCCGCGCCAAGGGTTTTGAGACCTTTGCTCCCTGTGGGCCCTGGATCGTGACTCCCGAGGAGATTCCCGATCCCCACAATCTTGACCTGGAGTGCCGGGTCAATGGCGAGCTTCGTCAAAAGAGCAACACTTCGCAGTTGATCTTCCGAATCGACTATCTGGTCGAGTATCTTTCCCGCTCCATGACCCTGGAGCCCGGCGATATTGTCAGCACAGGAACTCCCGGCGGCGTGGGCGTCTTCCGAAACCCTCCGGTTTTCCTTCGCTCCGGCGATACCATGCGCCTTGAGATCGAGGGCATTGGAGTTCTGGAAAACCGGATCGCATAAAAATGGGAGGGCCCGAAGGACCTCCCATGCTTTCTAAGCCAAGAGTTCTATACTAGGGAGTTGTTCAGGGTTCATAAGCATCATCCGCGTGATCCTCGGGCTTCCATTTGTGCGCCGTGAGGGTATCGTGGAAAAGTGTGTTCGGCCGCAACTTTCTCGACCAGTAGAGGAAAGGTGTATCGAGGGCGGCAATCAGGATCTTCAGGATCCAGGTAAAGAGGATGGCCTCTCCGATGGGGAGGACCCCGGCAAAGGCAATGAAGTAGAAGACCCCCGTGTCAACGGCCTGACTGATCCAGGTGGAGCCATTGTTGCGGAGCCAGAGATGCCGGTCGCCGGTGAGTGAGCGAATTTTGTGGTAGAGCCAGACATCCAGATGCTGGGCGGTCAGGAAGGCCGCGAAGCTTCCCAGGACGATCCGTGGCAGAAAGCCGAAGAGTTCCGCCATGTGCGGGTGTGCCACATCGAAATCCAGCGGCGTGTAGCGAAGCATGACCTGGGTGGTGACCAGAAAGAAGAGTCCGCCGACGAATCCGATCCGCACGGCTCGCCTCGCCTCCTTTGCCCCCCAGTGTTCAGAGAGAAGGTCGGTTGCCAGATAGAGACTTGCATAGAGGACATTGCCACCGGTGGCCGCCAGCCCGAAGAGGCTTATCTGTTTTACGACGACCAGGTTCATCATGACCGTGGCCATGGCCATGTAGCTGACCAGCCAGACCCGCCCCAGGCGGAAGCAGGCGAGAACCAGAGCGAGCGTGCCCAGGGTCTGCAGGATGTAGATCAAACCGTTACTCATCCGGCTTCCTTTCTTTCAGCCATTGGAGGGCTCCCTCAAGATCCTCAAAGTCTCCCTCAATCTGCGCCTCATAGGCTTCCTTGAGCACTTTTCCCATTTCCAGTCCCGGAGTGAATCCCTGTTCCAGAAGATGGCGTCCCAGAAGGAGAGGTTCCGCAGCCTGTTCCTGCACCTTCAGGTCTTCTGCAATATCCAGCAACCATTTTCCTGCGGGAAAATCCAGCTCCAGAGCGTCCTCTGTACTTCGTCCGTAGTGATCCGCCCGTGCAATCTCCAGAAGCTCCTTGATATTGACCAGAAGGGCCAGTCGGCGGATCGCCCCCGGCCCGACTTTCTTGCGAGCCTGATAGAGTTGCATGGGACGAAGGTGAAGCAGGGTGAAGCGTTCCACGCTTTCAATCAGCTCCTTCGAATTGCAGATCCTCTCCATGAATTGCCGGGCCAGCGGGGCTCCGCTCTCGCAGTGCCCGGGGCTGACGATCCTTCCGTCTTCGCGGGGAAAGGTGGTGGATGGCTTGCCCAGGTCATGGCAGAGCGCCCCGAACATCAGGGCGAGATCATGGAAACGCTCACCATTTCGGGACTCCACGGCCGCGTCCACTGTCATGAGCGTGTGAACCCAGACATCACCTTCCGGGTGCCAGTGTGGGTCCTGGGGGCATCCGACCAGAGCGAGAAGCTCCGGGTGGTAGTCGAGGATGCCGGCCTCTTCTGCGACCCTCCATCCACGACTGGGCCGCTTGGACAAAAGCATCAGTTTTGCGAACTCTTCAAAAACGCGCTCGGGCGCGAGTTCCGAGAGATCCATCCTGCGGCAAAGCTCCAGAGTTTCCGGGACAGCCTCCATGTCGAAGCGAGCGGCAAACTGCATGAGCCGGTAGACGCGAAGGGGGTCTTCCTCAAAAGCGGGCCCCACATGGCGAAGGATTCCGGCCTTCAGGTCATCCTGCCCGCCGAAGTAGTCCCGGATTTCTCCGCTGAGAACATCGCGGAGCATGGCATTGATCGTGAAGTCCCGGCGCGAGCAGGCTTCCTCCTGGCTGATTCCGGGATCCAGATCCACGACAAATCCCCGATGCCCGCGACCTTCCCGGTTTTCCCGTCGGGGAAGGGAGAAGTCCACTTCCACGCCCTCCGCTGAACGGAACTTCAGGACACCAAAACTCCGTCCTACAGCATGAACCTTCCCGAACTTTTCCAGGCAGGTTTCCAGTTCATCCAGAGAGAGACCGTAAACCTCGATGTCAAAATCCAGAGGATCGCGACCCAGAAGCAGGTCTCGAACACAGCCGCCCGCAAACCAGGCTCTCCCGCCCAGTTCGGCAATGGACTCTGCGATTCGCTCGTGCATCAATGGGTCTCCAGCAGTTTCAGGCATTCCCCGATTCCCGCCTCCAGTTGCGCATCCCGGTTCTTTCGCGCCTCTTCCGGCACGGCCGGCACATAAATGTCCGGGTGAACTGGTCCGTTCTCCAGGTTTTCCCCGCTCAGTCGATACCAGCCGGTTCCCGGTACCCGGAAGGAAGTACCGTCAATCAGTGGCACATTGTGGGTTCCGATGACCGCACCAAAAGTAGGCATGCCGATGACCGTGCCCAGTTCAAGAGCCTTGAAGCCCATGGGAAAGATCTCACCGTCACTGTAGCTGCGCTCATTGATCAGGAGCACGATCGGGCCGTCCCAGCGGCGCATGGCATCGAAGGTGGGTTCGGTGTCATCACGGCCCCTGGAGTAGCCATAGGCTTTTCGGGAGAGGAAGGTCAGCACCTGATCGTGGATGTGACCACCGTTGTTGAAGCGGATGTCGAGAATCAGCCCCTCCTTGCCCCGGGCCTTGCTGTAGATGTCCTCAATGAAGCGGTTCCAGTTTCCGTCCCCCATAGCACTCATGTAGACATAAGCCAGTCTTCCCCCTGAGTGCTTGTCCACGAAGGCCCGGTTTCTCTTCACCCAGTCTTCGTGCATCAGGGAGCGCATCTTCCAGGTGGAAACCGGAGTTACGGTTACGATGCGGGACTTTCTCAAGGCGAGAGGTCGTGAGGAAACCCGGAGGTCGATTTCCTTGCCGGAAGTCCGGTTCAGATATTCCCAATGGCTCCCTTCTTCTCCGATGTCCCTTCCGTCGATGGACAGGATCACTTCCCCTTCCTCAATGCGACTGCCTTCCCGGTCGAGAGGGCCGTGGGGAATGATACGATCCACCAGAATCCCCGGGCCTTTCCAGGAATCGTCGGGCAGGAAACCGAGTTCTCCGCTTCGGTCCCTTCCCTCTCCGCTTCGGGGCCCTCCCCATGCACCCAGATGACTGGCGTTCAACTCGCCGATCATCTTGCGAAGAACATCGTTGAAGTCTTCGGTCATGACGGCCGCCGCGGCCATTGGCTCATACCTCTTCCGGATTTCCGGCCAGTTACGCCCATGAAAGTTCTCATCGTAGAAACCATCATCGAGAAGTCTCCAGGCCTCCCCGAATTTCTGGAGCCTCCGCATCCGCTCGTTCAGACTGAACTCCACGGAAAAGGAAAGAGGCTTCGGCTTTCCTCCCTCGGAGTCAAGTTCCTGGATCCTTCCTCCCGACAGATAGCGCAGGGTCTCGCTGTCTTCGCCCCAGAGAATGTGTGCGGGAGAGCTTCCTCCACTGCTCAGGCGTCGGAGATTGTCCCCATCCCAGTCAATGGCCCAGAGATCGGCACCTTCCACGCCCTCAATTCTCAGGGCATACTTTTCTCCATCGGGGCTGAGGTCATAATCCCAATACCAGCCCCGGGTGGTAGCGACAGTGACCGTGCGCTGCTGATAATCCTCTTCGTCAAAGTCCACAAGCACATCAGGAGTTTCCTCCAGATCCTCGAGGGCCTTCTTTTCCCGCTCCCTTTCCTTCTCGGACTTCTCGGCTTCCTCACGAGTGAGCCAGAGGTGTTTGATGTGATAAACTCCGTCGCGGCTTCGGCTGGCCCAGCTGAGACGCTTTCCGTCGGAACTCCAGAGCGGGTGAAAGTCATCGTTCGGGTGGCTGGACACATTCCAGCGTTTTCCCGAGTCCCGTTCAAGGACGAAGATGTCCTCATCCGCCCCGAGGGTCGTCACACTGTAGGCCACAAAGCGGGAATCAGGTGACCAGGAGCTGTGCAGCACGCCGCTGCGATCGTTCAGCAACTCCTCCCCGCTTCCATCGGGGTTCATGGTCCAGAGAAATCCCGTGTCCCTGCGGTAGAGGATCTTCTCGCCGTCGGGACTCAACTGGGGCTTTCTTTCGTTTTCCGGCGAATCGCTCAGGGCTTTCAGTTTCCGGTGGCGAGCCTTGCCGAGGCTCTTTTCCCCTTCCTCTGCACTCTCGACGAGAAAGAGGTCGTCGTTGCCATTTCGGTCGCTGACAAAGACCAGGGACTCATTGTCGAGCCAGAGAGGATCTTTTTCCCGGGCATCTGTTTCGCTAATGCGGATTGGCTCCAGGATCTCTCCGTCCTCCAGTTCCGCGACATAGAGTTCCCCTTCCACAATGAAGGCGATTTCCGTTTCTTCGGGGGAGAGGGCAAAGCCGGTGGCGCCGCTTCCCTTCTTGCTCCAGCGCTGTTCATTGCGTTTCAGGTCACCGGCCACCTGGATATTCAGTCGGCGGGTCTTGCCGCTCTCGACTTCCAGGGTCCAGAGTGTCCCTTCGCTTTCATAGCAGGCAAGACTGGCATCAGCACTGAGAGTGAGAAACTGCATGCCGTCTCCCTTGAGGGAGCTAAGGGCGTAGGGCTCGCCCCAGGCTGCCACGGATCCTTCTTCGAAGCGAAGTTCCTGCCGCCAGAGGTTCACCACTGCATCTTCCCTTTCACTCAGGAAGAACAGGGATTTCCCGTCTTCGCTCCAGTGGGGATGGTCGTCCTTGCCCTCCCAGGAGACGATGTGAAAGCTGGGGCCGCCATTGACCGCTCGTATCCAGAGGTCACGGCTCGCCCATCCGCGGTAGTTCTTTCTCCACCAGTTCGTGTACCCGCGTACATAGGCGATCCATTGCCCGTCGGGGCTGACCGCAGCATGAAAGGCCTCGTCTGCGATGACTTCCCCGGGACGGCCTCCTTCGGCGGAGATTTCCATCAGGTGGCTCCAGCGATTGCGGCGATTGCTGCTGAAGAGGAGCTTCTTGCCGTCGGCACTCCAGCCGCTGATTTCATCGCTTCCGCTGTGGTAGGTAAGCCTGCGGGGTTCCCGTGTCGCGAGATCCATGACGAAGATGTCCTCGTTCCCGTGGCGGCGGCTCACGAAGGCCAACTGCCTTCCATCGGGACTCCAGCAGGGATATGCGTCGTGGGCATCATGGGCACTCAGTCTTTCGGCAGAACCTCCTTCGCTTGGCACAATCCAGAGATCGCCTCGCCAGTCAAAGGCCACGAGACTTCCGTCCGGGCTGAGGTCGGGATGGCGGGGAAAGTCGGCCTCCATGGCAAACACCGTCGCAGCAAAAACCAGAAGTAGGCAAATAGAGCGGAACATATTCTCTCCAGAGGATGGGGACTCTGGCAGACTAGCCTTCCCTGCTAATGGAATCAAGAAGGACTCCTGTCTCCGTCATTGACTCTCTTCGGGCAAGCCCCTAAGCTCCCGGATCACGAAAGTCCCGGATCCGGAAAAGAGGAATCACCATGATCATCATCCTGAAGAAGGATGCGAGCAAAGAGCAGGCAGAGGAGCTTCTTGGGATCATCGAGAAGCACGGACTCAAGCCGCTCTACATGCCGGGAACCGAGCGTACCGTTTTGGGAGCTCTCGGAGATGAGCGGGTTCTGGGAACCCTGTCTCTGGAAGCCATTCCCTTTGTCGAGCGGGTTCTTCCCATTCTCAGCCCCTACAAGATTGCAAGCCGCGACCTGCAGGCCCACGACACGGTGGTCCAGGTGGGGGAGGTTCCGATCGGCCCGGGCTACTTTACCGTCATCGCCGGGCCCTGCGCCGTGGAGAGCGAGGAGCAGATTGTCGAATCGGCCCGCAAGGTGAAAGAGGGAGGAGCGCGCATTCTTCGGGGAGGAGCCTACAAGCCCCGCTCCAGCCCTTACACATTTCAGGGTCTGGAGGAAGAAGGACTGCGCCTTCTCGCCCTTGCTTCCCGGGAAACCGGCCTGCCCGTAGTGACCGAGATTATCGATGTTCACGACATTGAAATCGTTTCCCGCCACGCAGACATGCTGCAGGTCGGCGCACGCAACATGCAGAACTTCCGCCTGCTTCGGGAGCTGGGAAAGAGCGACAAGCCGGTTCTGCTGAAGCGGGGCATGAGTGCCAGCTACGAGGATTTCCTGATGAGCGCCGAGTATATTCTCAGCGAGGGAAACCCGAATGTGGTTCTCTGTGAGCGCGGGATCAAGACCTTTGTCACAGGAACCCGCAACACCCTGGACCTCAATGCCATTCCCTACCTGAAAGGGAAAACCCATCTGCCGATCATCGTCGATCCCAGTCATGGAACCGGAATCCGCGACCTGGTCGCTCCCATGTCCAAGGCTTCCCTGGCGGTGGGCGCTGACGGCCTGATTGTGGAAGTCCACCCGCAACCCGACCAGGCCCTGAGCGATGGCAAACAGTCACTCTTCCCCGATCAGTTCGGGCGATTGATGGAACAGCTTCACAGGTACGCGGAACTGGAGGGGCGGGTTTTCCCGTGAGTTTCGTCGAGCCCGGCAAGGCGCGGAGCCTGGTAAAAGTTCGCCCGGGAGCCATCGACCCCCTGCGGCTATTCAGCCACCTGTCCTCCGGCGGCAATCGTCCCCACTCCTTTCTTCTGGAGAGCGCAGAAGTGCATCAGGGAAATGCGGAGCGAAGCATTGCCTGCGCTGCCCCCTGTCTGAAAATCTCCGGCCGGGGTCTTCAATGGGAAATGGAGGCTTTTCACCGCACGGGCGGGAAGATCCTCAAGGCCCTGCCCTCCCGGCTGGGCTTCAGTGAAACTCTGGAACTGGAAGACGGGGAAAACGGACCTCTGCGACTTTCCGGGCGACTGCCCCGTCCGCGGGCGGGGCTGGAAGAGCGTGACCGTCTTCGGGAACCGGGACCCATGGATCTTCTTCGTTCCGTTCACGGGCTTCTGGAGGCAGATTCCCCGACCGGATTTCCCTCCGGCGGGCTCTTCGGAGCTTTCTCCTATGATTTCGTTTCCACCTTTGAGGAGCTTCCCGACGAGCAGGACGATCCTCATCCGGTGGATGACTACACTTTCTATTTCAGCAACCATCTCTTTCTGATCGACCATCTGAGGGATCGCAGTATTTTCGTGGCAACGGCTCTGGGTTTGGAAGACCCGGAAGAGGAGTACGCCGTGGCCCAGGAGCATTTGCGTCACTATGAACAGGCGGCCGAAGAGGCCGGGGACTTGCCGGCTCTGGAAGAAGCTCTGGAGCTTTTGCCAGAAGAAGTGCAGACGGATCTCGACGATGAGGCTTTTGCCGGGGAAGTTAGCCGACTCAAGGAACACATTCTCGCAGGAGATGTTTTCCAGATTGTTCCCAGTCGCAGTTTTGAGGCTCCTCTCCGGGAGGCGCCTCTTCAGGTTTACCGCCGCCTCCGCGAACTGAACCCCAGTCCCTACATGTTCTACTTCCGCTTTGAGGAATCGAGCCTGATCGGAGCCAGTCCGGAGACAGCCCTCCAGGTGGACCGAGAGAGGCGGGTCTGGATTCGACCCATTGCGGGAACGCGACCCCGCGGACTTCTGGAAGGTCGTCTGGACCGGGGTCTTGATGCCCGCTACGAAGCGGAACTGAAACTCGACGGCAAGGAACTGGCAGAACATGTCATGCTTGTGGATCTGGCCCGAAACGACATCGCCCGCGTGAGCCAGTCGGGAAGCCGTGCCGTGGAGCGTCTTTTCAGTGTCGAGAAATACAGCCATGTGCAGCATCTGGTCAGCGAGGTGTCCGGGGAACTGCGCGAGGGTCTGGATCCGCTTCATGCCTATCTGGCCACGATGAACATGGGAACCCTGACAGGGGCTCCCAAGGTGGAGGCCATGCGGCTTCTTCGCCAATGCGAGAAGACCCGCCGCGGATTTTACGGAGGAGCCGTGGGCTACTGGCTGCTCGATGGAGAATTCGATACGGCCATCGTCATTCGCTCCCTGCTTCTCTTCGGTGACCGTGCCCTGACCCGCGCGGGAGCCGGAGTGGTCTTCGACTCCATTCCCGAAAGGGAAGCGGAGGAAACCACGGCCAAGGCCCGGGCCCCGCTGGCGGCCCTGGGTCTGGGGAGGGGAAAATGAAAATCCTCTTTATCGACAACTTCGATTCCTTTTCCTGGAACCTTGTTGACGAGTTTGAAAAGCGCGATGCCGAAGTGCGGGTCTATCGTAATGACATCGGCATGGGGTCGCTGCGCGAAATTGTCAGTTCCTGGTCTCCCGACCTTCTCGTGATTTCTCCCGGTCCCTCCACTCCCTCGCGGGCGGGAATCTGTCTGGAAGCAGTCCGCGAGTGCTCCGGATCCATTCCGGTCTTTGGCGTTTGTCTGGGGCACCAGGTAATCGTGGAAGCCTTTGGAGGAGTTGTCGGTCGTGCGCCCCTGCCGGTTCACGGCAAGGCCAGCCTGATCGAACACGATGGCGAGGGTCTCTTTGAGGGAATGGAGAGTCCACTTTCCGTGGGCCGATATCACAGCCTGGTGGGAAGCGAGATTCCCGACTGTCTGGAAGTGAGCGCCCGCTTCGGCGATCTGGTCATGGCCTTGCGTCATCGGGAGCATTCGACCTGGGGCGTTCAATTTCATCCCGAAAGCATCCTCAGTCCCGGGGGCGGCCCGCTGATTGACCGGGTGCTGGAATTGGCGAAGCGATGAAAGAGATTCTGGAGAAACTCTATTGTGGCGAGACCCTCGACTTTGAGGAAAGTCGCCAGTTGATTTGTCACTTCATGAAGGGCGAGGAGCCGGATGCGGTGATCGCCGCCGCCCTTGTGGCCCTGAAGGTTCGGGGGGAGACGCCCGAAGAAATAGCAGGCGCGGCCCGCGCGCTTCAGGAGGCGGCCCTTCCGGTTCGGTCATCACAGCGTCCCTTGATAGACACCTGTGGAACCGGCGGCGACGGGTTTCACAGCATCAACCTCTCGACGGCCGCTGCCCTGGTTCTTGCCGCTTCCGGTCTTGCGGTGGCCAAGCATGGAAACCGTGCGGTTTCGAGCAAGTCGGGCAGCGCCGATGTTCTGGAGGCTTTGGGAGTCAAGCTGGACCTTGAGCCCGCTTCCAATGAGAGCCTGCTCGAAGAATGCGGCATCTGTTTTCTTTTTGCTCCCCGCTACCACCGTGCGATGAAGCATGTTATGCCTGCGCGACAGGCCTTGTCCAGCCGCACGCTTTTCAATCTCATCGGTCCCCTGAGCAATCCCGCCCGCCCGACGCATCAGATTCTGGGTGTCTATCGGGAGGATCTCATAAAGCCCATGGCACTCGCTTTGCGGGAACTGGGCCTGGAGCGGGCCTGCGTGGTTCACGGCTCGGGCATGGATGAACTGGCTCTGCACGGGCCTTCGAAACTACTCTGGCTTGAAGATGGCGCCTTCCGCGAAGAGGAACTCGATCCCCGGGAACTGGGGATTTCCCCGGCAGAACCGGAAGCCCTTCGCGGAGGAGATGCCGAAGAGAATGCCGGGATCCTGCGGGAGCTTCTTGCGGGTGACCGGAAAGGTCCGATGCAGGATGCCGTGGCGCTGAACGCGGCTGCGGGAATGATCCTGGCGGGTCTGTTTTCTTCCTGGGCGGAGGCTCTGGAAGGGGCCCGGGAGATTCTCGCCAGTGGACAGGCCCTGAAGACGCTGGAAGACTGGGCCACTGCGAGCGAGGCTCTGCCTTGAGCAGCGTTCTGGATCGGATCCTCGCCCGCAAGCGAGAAGAGGTGGCCGAAGGCCGTCGAAGCAGCGAGGGCTTTGGCGACTTGGAGCCTTCGGACCGGGATTTCCGGGCGGCTCTGGCCGCACCGGGGCGCCGTTTCATTCTGGAGGTCAAGAAGGCCAGTCCGTCCCGGGGGGCGATTCGCCCTGACCTGGTTCTCGAGGAACTTCTTGCTCTCTACGACCTCCACGCCGACTGCGTGAGCGTCCTGACCGATGAAGAGTTTTTCGGGGGAAGTCCCGGCGATTTGAAAGAGGCGCGTCGCCTTTGCCGTCGTCCCCTTCTTCGCAAGGACTTCATGGTGGATGTCTGGCAGATTGAGGAGTCGCGGCATCTTGGAGCCGATGCGGTTCTGCTGATCGCCGCCGCTCTCGGCGATGGTGAGTTGCGGGACTTCAGCGCACGCGCACGCGAACTGGAGATGGATGTTCTCTTCGAGGTTCACGATGAAGAGGAACTTCGCCGGGTGCTCGACTGCGGCGCCGATCTCGTCGGGATCAACAACCGGAACCTCGTGGATCTCTCCATCGACCTCCAGACGACTTCCCGCCTGCGCTCCCTTCTCCCCGACGATGTTCTCTGCGTTTCCGAGTCGGGGATCAATGAGCGAAAAGACCTGCAGTCCCTGCCCGCAGATGCCTTTCTCATCGGCTCCAGTATTCTAGCTTCGGAGGATCTGGACCGGAAGATCAAGGAACTGGTCTACGGCCCGGTGAAGGTCTGCGGCATTACACGCCGTGCGGATGCCCAGGCAGCGCTGGATCTCGGAGCCACCTGGCTGGGCTTTCTCTTTCACCCCCCCAGCCCGAGATCGGTGACGGTGGAGCAGGCCCGGGAAATCTGTCGTGCCTTGCCAGGGCGCAAGGTCGGGGTCTTTGTCGATCAGAACCCGGACGAGATTCTTTCCATTGTCCATCAATGTGACCTGCACGGGGTTCAGTTGCACGGGAACTATGACTCCGAAGCCGTTCGCTATCTGGAAACCCGTTTGCAGGGGGTCTTTCTCGTAGAGGTCTTCTCCGCGGAAAGCCTTGGCTCTTTCGAGGAATCTCGTGCAGACTACCAGCTGCTGGATGCCGCCCCGCAGGGTGAAGGCGGCCTGGGCGAGAGTTTCGACTGGGCCCGATTGCAGGGGCGGGATCTTTCGACGGTATTTCTTGCAGGCGGGATTCACCCCGCAAATGCGCTGGAAGCGCAGGCCACCGGGGTTTACGCACTGGATCTTTCCAGCGGCCTGGAGTCGGAGCCGGGGATCAAGGATCCCACAAGGCTCGCCGCCTTGTTTGACAAACTTCGAGCGGGACAAGAGGAGTCTTCATGAAAAGGGACGGTCGCTTCGGGCCCTACGGCGGATTCTATGTGCCGGAGATTCTCATGCCCGCTCTCGAGGAACTGGAAGAAGCTTGGCTGAGTGCCCGGCGCGATTCCGCATTCCGCAAGGAACTTCGCCTCCTGCTCGATCGCTATGCCGGGCGTCCCACACCGATCACCGCCTGCGACAACCTGAGCCGCAAGGTCGGCTGGCCCATCGTTCTCAAGCGGGAAGATCTTCTTCATGGCGGTGCGCACAAGACGAACCAGGTACTCGGGCAGGCGCTCCTGGCCCGTCGCATGGGGAAGAAACGCCTGATCGCAGAAACCGGGGCCGGACAGCACGGCGTGGCAACCGCCATGATGGGTGCGCTCTTTCAGATGAAGACCCGCATCTACATGGGCGCGGTCGATGTCGAGCGGCAGTCGCTCAATGTCTTTCGTATGCGCCTGATGGGTGCCGAGCTGATTCCCGTGGAAAATGGGAGTGCCACGCTGAAGGATGCCATCAATGAGGCCCTTCGCGACTGGGCCACGAATCTCGACGACACCCACTACCTTCTCGGAACCGCCGCCGGCCCGCACCCCTTTCCTTCCATGGTCGCAGACTTTCAGGATGTCATCGGACGGGAGGCGAAGCGGCAGTTCCGCAAGGACTATGGCAAGGATCCGAAGGCCGTGCTGGCCTGCGTTGGTGGGGGCAGCAATGCCATCGGTCTCTTTCGCGCCTTCCTCAATACAAAGTCGGAACTCTATGGCGTGGAGGCGGCGGGTCGAGGGCTGTCCAGCGGCGAGCACGGGGCAACGCTGGGCAAGGGTTGCCCCGGCATCCTCCATGGATCGAGGAGCTACCTGCTTCAGGATCGCCACGGACAGGTGAGAGAAACCCACAGCGTCAGCGCCGGGCTGGATTACCCGGGCGTGGGCCCGGAACACTCCTGGCTTCGCGACACAGGGCGGGTTCAGTATCACTCGGCGACGGACAGGGAAGCCCTGAAGGCCTTCCATCTTCTGAGCGAGTGCGAAGGCATTGTACCCGCTCTTGAAAGTGCTCACGCTCTGGCAGAAGCCCTGAGTCTTGCCCGTCGCTATCGTCGCGAGAATCGTCGGGGCGCTCCCATTCTGGTCGGACTGTCAGGCCGCGGCGACAAGGACATGGAAACAGCCCGCCTTCACTTTCCCGAACTGGAAGGGGAAAGTTGATGGACCCTTACGCTGCCACCTTCCGGGAACTTAGCAGAAAAAACGAGGGTGCCTTTGTACCCTTCACCGTACTCGGTGATCCGGACCCGGAGAGTAGCCTGGAAGTTCTGCGCGCCTTTGCCGAGGGGGGCGCAGACATGCTGGAGCTGGGGATTCCCTTTAGTGATCCTGTGGCCGATGGGCCGGTCATTCAGGCCGCAGACCTTCGCGCCCTCGAGACAGGATGCACGCCGGTTTCTGCCCTGAATATTGTGAAAGAATTTCGTCGTGACTATCCGGCGATTCCGGTGGGGCTCTTGATCTACGCGAACCTGGCCCACGAGCGAGGCCTGAGACGCTTCTACCGGGATGCGGCTTCTGCCGGGGTGGACAGCATTCTTGTAGCCGATGTTCCCCTGGAAGAATCTTCGCCCTTTGCCTGGGCAGCGGAACTGTCCGGGATTGCCGACATCAGGATGGTCACCCCTCTTTCCGGTGACGCTCGCATTGCCCGGATCTGTCGAGCGGGCGGACCTTTTCTTTATGTAGTGAGCCGCCGGGGAGTCACGGGGCGTGATTCCGCGCTGTCCTCATCAGCGGGCCCTCTGCTTCGAAAACTGAAGAAATCCGGAGGGCCGCCCAGCCTTCTGGGCTTTGGAATCGGAAAACCCTCCCAGGTGCGTGAAGCTCTCGCAGCAGGTGCAGACGGAGCCATCAGTGGTTCGGCCATGGTGGAAATCATTGCCCGCCATGCCCGGGGTCGCCCTTTGCGAAAGTCGGAACGCCGGGCCATGGCCGAAGAGTTACGCGAATTTACGGCGCAGATGAAACGAGCGACGAAGAAGCGATAAGGAGAGGAATGAGTCAGGAAAAAACCCCCTCAAGCCTGAGCCCCCTGGCCTACGAGCCGGGAGCCGGCGAGCGCTATGAGCCCGTGATCCCCGCAAGCCAGAGTCCCACCGAACTGACCTTGCGAGCAGTGATCATCGGGATCCTTCTCGGGGCGCTTTTCGGAGCGGCCAATGCCTATCTTGGCCTGAAGGTCGGACTGACCGTATCGGCCTCCATTCCTGCTGCCGTGATCGCCGCTTTTTTCTTTCGCGTGGCCAAGGGCAGCACACTGCTGGAAAGCAACATGGTGCAGACCGTCGGCTCTGCCGGTGAATCCGTGGCGGCCGGTGTGATCTTTACCATTCCCGCCTTCTTCCTCTGGATGCAGACCGATCCCTCCGCCGATCCCGGTCGCCTGAAGATCTTCATTCTGGCTCTCTTCGGGGGCCTGCTCGGGGTTCTCTTCATGATTCCGCTTCGGCGCTACCTCATCGTAAAAGAACACGGGCACCTGCCCTATCCCGAAGGCACGGCCTGCGCTGAAGTGCTGGTTTCCAACCAGAAGGGATCGAGCAAGGCGGCCCTGCTCTTTCAGGGTCTGGGTCTGGGCATGTTCTACCAGATCCTCATGCACGACAAACTCTTTGGCTTCTGGAAACAGGATCCTTCGCACAACATCCGCGAGCGCTATCACATTGGGAGCGAAGTGGGGCCGGAACTGCTGGGTGTCGGCTACATCGTGGGCCCGCGCATTGCGGGGCTGATGCTGGGTGGCGCGGTTCTCGGGGTGCTGGTTCTCGTTCCCGTGATCTCCTGGTTCCGCGAACTGGGAGGGATGCCCTTCATGGGCCCCGAAGAGATTCGCGGAAACTATGTAAAGCTCATCGGCGCGGGCGCGGTGGCTTTTGGCGGTATCATTTCCCTGGTTCGCGGCCTGCCGACCATTGTCCGGAGCTTTGGAGCCGGGCTCAAGGGTTTCGGTTCAGCAAGCGAGGGCGAGGAAGTTCCCCGTACACAGCGTGACCTGCCGCTCAAGGGCGTGGGCATTGCCGCTGCCGTGATCATTCTGGCTCTCTGGTTTCTGCCCGATTCCATTATGCCGGTGAACCTGGCTGGCGCGATCTCGATGGTCGTCTTCGCTTTTATTTTTGTCACCGTCTCCAGCCGTGTGGTGGGACTTGTCGGGGGAAGTTCTCTTCCTGTAAGCGGAATGACGATTGCCACGCTTCTGGGCACGGCGGCTCTCTTTGTCGCTCTCGGATACACGGGCACGGCGGCCAAGTATGCCGTGCTCAGCGTGGGCGCGGTCGTTTGCATCGCCGCCTCCATTGCGGGCGATACGAGTCAGGACCTGAAGACCGGTTTTCTGCTGGGTGCCACTCCCCGTCACCAGCAGATCGGGGAGTTCGTAGGCGTGATCACCAGTGCCCTGGTGATGGCCCTGGTGATCTACCTCTTTCGGGCTGACATCGTCAGCGGCGCGCTGAAAGCTCCCCAGGCCAATCTGATGCGCACGATCATCGACAGCGTAATCAGTCGCGATGTCCCCTGGGATCTTCTGATTGCAGGTGGTTTTGCGGCAGTTGTGGTGGAACTGCTGGGCATGAACTCTCTGGCCTTTGCCGTGGGGCTCTACCTTCCCATTGAACTTTCTGTTCCGGTTTTCCTCGGTGGATCTATTCGTTGGTGGACAGAAAGGAAGTTTGAGGGCGATGATCGCAATGTTCGCAGGGAGCGCGGGGTTCTCTATTCAAGCGGACTGATTGCGGGTGCTGCCATGGTGGGATTGCTGGCCATGATTCTGGTGGCCATTGCGACCCGACTCCGCTTTCTGGATGTCGCCCTGCAGTGGATGCAGAACCTGACGGAGGGCATGGGACATGCTTGGCCCTTCCTGCCCTTCGCCGTTCTGGTGTTCTTCCTGTGGCAGTTCTCACACGGGAGAATTCGCAAGGAGGCCTGATGCTCTGGAAGCTTTTTCTGGCCTTTCTGAAAATCGGCACCGTCGGTTTTGGTTCCGGCCCTGCCATGCTGGTGCTGATTGAGAAGGAAATGGCTGCCCGGGATCTAATGACAGGCCCCGAGTTCACCGATGCCGTGGCTGTGGGCATGGGTCTCCCGGGTCCGATCGCAACCAAGATGAGCCTCTACTGTGGCTATACCGTGGCCGGGGTTCCCGGCGCACTGGTATCGACGCTGGCCATGCTGATTCCCAGCAGTATTGCCATTCTGGTTCTGGCGAAACTCATGGACCAGTTTCGGGGCGCACCGAAACTGGAGGCGATTCTGCGTGCCATGAGGCCGGTGGTCGTGGCGATCTTTCTCTTCATGGCTTTTGGGTCCTCGCGTGGCATTCGCCCGGGCTGGGACGCGATACTTTTGGGGGTGGTGGCTCTTGCCCTTCTCCTCCTGAGAGTCGATCCTGTATGGGTCATTCTCGGCGCCCTGGTCTTTGGACTACTGTTTTACTAAAGGAAGCATCATGCAGAAACTGGACTTCATGGCGTCCCTTCGCGGGGGATGGAACATCTTCAACCGCAGCCCCTGGACTCTTTTCGGCGGCGCGCTTCTGGCGGGAGTTCTTTCCCTGACCATCGTTCTCGCTCCCCTGATGACCGCGGGCTTTGTGGGAATGATTCTGAAACAGGCGCGAGGCGGAAATGCGGAGATGAGTGATCTCTTTGCCTTCCTGTCGGTTCAGGAATGGCTTCGTTTCTTTCTGGGAACCCTGCTCGCCCTGGCCGTCTACCTTCCCGTCTTTCTTCTCAACTTTGCGAATGCGGGTCTCGGCTCCGTGGCCGGCATTCTTGCGGGAGCGATTCTTCTGGTCTACTTCCCGCGCATGGTCGATCGCAATGAAGATGGTCTGTCGGCTCTTCGGGAAGGCTTTTCGCTCTTCAAGAAGGAATACCTGGCGACCACGCTTCTTTCCCTTTTCTTTGCAGCAGTGTCGATGATCGTTTTCCAGTTTATCCCGGTGGCCGTCATTCTGACGGCGCCGATCACGCAGTCCATTGCCGTGGCCGCCTACCTCCAGACCTGCGACGACGAGGTCGAGGTCATTGAGGCCGGAGATGCTTGAGGACAAGAGCCTGGTCGTCATGCTCCATGTGCCGGCCAGTCCCGGTCTGCCCGGGCATCCGGGCATGGAGGAGGCTTGCCGCCGGGTTCGAGAGGAGGCCGCTCTCTGCCGGGATGCAGGAGCCAATGCGCTTCTTCTGGAAAACATGCACGACTTCCCCTGTATCCGCGAAGAGGAGATGGGCCCGGAGATTCCGGCCTATCTGACGCTTCTTGCCCGCGAAGTGCGACGGGAGTGCCCGGACCTTCCTCTGGGAATCCAGGTTCTCTTCGCCGCAAGTCGAGTTGCCCTGTCGGTAGCAAAAGCGGTGGGGCTGGATTTTGTTCGCGCCGAAGGCTGGCTCTACGCGCATGTCAGCGACAAGGGACTGCTTGATGCCCAGGCCGGCGGACTCTTCCGATATCGCCGGGAAATCGGGGCCGAGTCCGTGGCGATCTTCACCGACATTCAGAAGAAGCACGCCAGTCATGCCCTGACCTCGGATCTGGGAATCGCCGAGCAGGCGGCTCTCCTGGAACTTCACAAGAGCGATGGCGCGATCGTCACCGGATCGGTGACCGGCGATGCGCCAAAGGTGGAGGATCTAAAAGCAGTGAGAGGGTCCACGGACCTGCCCCTGCTGATTGGTAGCGGCATCACGGCCGGGAACTTCGAAGACTACTTTCCACTTGCCGATGCTTTCATTGTCGGTTCTTTCCTGAAAGAGAGAGGACGCTGGGATGCGCCGCTGGAGCCTGCCCGTCTTGAGGCGCTATCGAAACTGCGAGAGAGACTGACATAAAAAAACCGGCCCCCGAAGAGGCCGGTTCTGCGCAGCAATTCCCCACACTACTGCAGTAACACCATTCGATGGGAGAGGCTTCGGTCTCCGGTATGGAGCTTGGCGAAGTAGACGCCGCTAGCCATTGCCCGTCCATTGTTGTCGCGTCCGTCCCAGCTTCTTTCCTGGGGTCCGGCTGGAAGGCTGCCGTTCTCCAGAGTTTTCAGCAGGCGGCCGCCTACATCATAGACTTCCAGCAAGACAGGGCCGGCCTTGTCGAGCTCGAAGCGGATCGTGGTCTTCGGGTTGAAGGGGTTCGGGTAGTTGCCCGCAAGACGCGTTGCCGGGGGTGTGTCTCCGGCGCCGGTTCCACTGAGATCGTTCACCGCGTTGTAGGCGTTGACCCTCTTGCCGATCGGATGGTCATAGTTGACATAGTCGCCGGTGTCGCTGAGGTGAGCATCCATCTGGTCGGAGTCCATGTAGGGATTGATCGAACGAACCATGCCCGCAACTCCCGCCACGATGGGGCAGGCCATGCTGGTTCCATCGCAGTACATGTAGGGATTGATTCCGTCATAGCCGTACATGAGCATGAAGAGGAGTTCGGTCAGGAAGTCCCATTGGTAGTTGCTCTGCACGCAACTCCAGATCTGCTCTCCCGGCGCGGCGATATCCACCCAGGTTCCGTAGGTGGAGAAAGAAGCACGCTGGTTGCTGCTGTTTGTTGCACCCACGGAGATCACATGGTTGCAGGCTCCGGGGTACATCATCTGGCTGTCGCCATTGTTCCCGGCCGCGGCCACGCAGACGATGTCTTCAGCGTCCGCCATGTCGATCAGTTCCTGCATGAAGGCGGCCATTCCTCCCTGGTCGGGCCCTCCGAAGCTCATGGAGATGACATCCGGTTTGGTCTCGACGACATAGAGGAAGGAATTGGTGATCGCCACATCGGTCATGCCGACATTGGATTCGACCATCTTCACGCCCATGATGGAACAGTCCCAGCCGGTTCCGGCAATACCGGTTCCATTGCTGGTGGTGGCACTGGCACAGCCAGCGCAATGGGTTCCATGGAAACCGACATCGATGCCTCCCTCAAGGTAGGGCACCGGGCTGGGGTCCTTGTCGTTGTCACCGGCGTCCCAGCCATTGTAGTCGTCCACATAGCCATTGCCGTCGTCGTCTTGACCGTTGTTGGGGATTTCACCGGGGTTCTGCCACATGTTGCCCGCCAAATCCTCGTGTCCCACATCCACGCCCGTGTCCAGAATAGCAATCACGGAAGCACTGCTTCCCTGACAGACATCCCAGGCTTGCTGCAGGTGAATGCCGGCACTGCCGCTGGTCACGGCCCACTGGCTGGAGGTCATCGGGTCATTGGGCATGGTCAGGGTCTTCAGGGAGAATCGTTCGGCTACTGCGGCAAAGGCACCGGTGGCCTGAAGATCGCGTCGGGCGTTTTCAGCACTGAAGTTCGCCAGATCACTTTCGAGAATCAGGAAACGACGATCACTTTCGTTCAGGGCTCCGTCCTTGCGAGCCATGTATTCGTAATGGAAGAGGCCGTGGCTTTCCAGCACCGCAGAAAGGCCCGCATCCCGGGCAGAAAAACTGCCATCGCTGTCGAGGCTCAGGATATCAGGGTTGTCGAGTACTGCGAGAAGGGTGTTGTCAGCCGCAATACCGGGGGAAATCGTGACGAGAAGAATCAGGAGAATGAAACGTCGCATCAGGGAACCTTCCTTGGATTGTGGAAAACCGCTTGAGGAGGTGAAGCAATTATAGCACGCCCTCTTGGGGAAAGAAAAGGGATTCGGGGGAAGGATGGGGAGCTATCCGCCGCGACGAGCGTGGAAAGCAGTGGCGATGCCTCCGCTGAACTCGTGGTTCCGGATTTCCACGAAGCCGGTCTTTCGAAGAAGTTCGGCAAAGGTCTCGCGATCCACAAAGTCGCCCACGCTGCGGGGCAGGTAGCGGTAGGCTTCGCTCTTGCCGGAAACAAGGGCGCCGATTCGGGGGAGGATGTGCTGAAAGTAAAAGCGGAAGATCTTTTCGATGAAGGCGTTTCGGGAAGGAAAAAACTCCAGGACCAGAATTTCTCCTCCCGGCCGCAGGATGCGACACATTTCCTGAAGCCCTGCCCCCAGGTTTTCGAAATTACGAACCCCGAAGGCGGCCATGCAGGCGTCGAAGCTTTGATCGTGAAGAGGGAGCTTCAGGGCATCGGCCACGGCAAAGGCCATCAGGGACTTATCCCCGGAGAGTTTTGACTGCCCCTTCTCGCACATCTTTCGCACAAAGTCGGTGGCGAAGATGCGGACATCCGGTCTCTCCCGAATAAGTGCCAGCGAGAGGTCGCCCGTTCCGGCGGCCACATCCAGCACCTTCTGCACTTCGGGGGAGAAAAGTCGCACGGCCTTTCGCCGCCAACGCAGATCCTGTCCTGCACTGAGCAGCCGGTTCAGCCGGTCGTAACCAGGAGTGATCTCCGAAAACATGCCGCGGACGGCTTCCCGTTTCCCCGGGCTGTCTCCGGTGGGAACCGTCTTCACTTCTTCTCCAGAGAGATGCCCAGGCGATCCCAGATCTCGTCAACGCGTGCCTTCACTTCGGGACTCATTTCCAGAACATCGGGCCATTCACGCTCGAAGCCCTCTTCCGGCCACTTGCGAGTTGCATCGATTCCCATCTTGCCACCGAAGCCCATCTTGTCGGTGGCGTGATCGAGCACATCCATGATGCCTTCTGCAAAGACGGTGTCGCGTTTCGGATCAATGTTGGCCGTGACCCGCCAGAAGACTTCCGCCGGGTTCTGCACATTGACATCCTCGTCCACCACGATGACCACCTTCGTGAACATCAACTGCCCGGTTCCCCAAAGGCTGGACATGATCTTGCGTGCGTGCCCGGGGTAACGCTTGCGGATGGAGACGATGGCCACATTGTGAAAGACCCCTTCCACGGGCAGGTGCATGTCGACGATCTCGGGGAACTGCAATTTGACGAGAGGAAGGAAGATTCTCTCGGTGGCCAGTCCCATGGGCCCGTCTTCCTGGATCGGGGGGCCCACGACGATACTCGGATAGACCGGATCCTTCCGGTGCGTGATGGCTGTTACATGAAGAACCGGATAGTCGTCGGCCAGAGAGTAGTAGCCGGTGTGATCTCCGAAGGGACCCTCCAGACGACGCTCGCCGGGTTCCACATAGCCTTCGATGACATACTCGGCTTCGGCCGGCACTTCCAGGTCCACCGTTTTTGCTTTCACCATTTCTATCGGACGATCAGCAAGGAAGCCGGCCAGCATGACCTCATCCACCCCTTCGGGCAGGGGTGCGCTGGCCGCGTAGATCATGGCCGGATGTCCGCCGAGCACGACGGCCACCTCCACTCGTTCTCCTCGCGATTCCGCTTCCCGATGATGCTGGGCGCCAACCTTGTGCATCTGCCAGTGCATGCCGCAGCTATGGGAATCGAAAATCTGAACGCGGTACATGCCGACATTGCGGATTCCGGTATCGGGGTCTTTGGTGAAAACCTGGGTCTGCGTGATGTAGCGTCCCCCGTCGTCCGGCCAGCAGAGCTGCGCGGGAAGCAAGTCCAGATCCGCATCCTCTCCGAGAAGAATGGCATCCTGACAGGGAGCCTTCTTTACCGTTTTCGGGAGAACCCGGGCAATGGAGGCCAGCTTGCCGAGCGCACGAAATCGCTCCCGCCAGTCGCCCGGAGGAGCCATTTTGGCGGCTTCCCCGACTCGCTCGGCGACCTCCTCCAGGGTTCCTGAACCCAGAGCCCAGGCCATGCGATCCTCGGTTCCGAAGAGATTGATCAGGAGGGGAGTTTCGAAACCCTCGACATTCTCAAAGAGAAGAGCCGGGCCGCCGGCCTTCACCGTCCGGTCGCAGATTTCCGTGATCTCGAGATCCCGGCTCACACTTTCGCGAATGCGAATGAGTTCGCCCCGGGACTCCAGAAAGTCCATGTAGTCGCGCAGGTTTTGGTATTTGAACATGGAATAGAACTAACACGGTCTCCCGGAGGGGGCAAGAGAGGGCTCTGGAAAAGCAGCATCTCTCCCGCTTTTCCTTGCCCGATTTTCCTGCTGCTCCTAGTCTTTGGAAAGCGTTCAGGAGGAAGCATGCGATTTTCTGAAAACAGATCCCAGGTGTTCCTGATTTTGCTGGGTATTTCCCTGCTCCTGTTTTTTCCCATCCTGAACAATGAATTCTGGACGGTGGAGGAGTACGAATATCTGGAGAAGAGTCTCGACCTTTCCGGCTCGGAAGAGGTTTACCACACCACCGGCGATGCTCACCGCCTGGTGAACTTTTTTCACAGGATCGAGTACCAGTTATTTGGTGACATTCCGACCGGCTACTACCTTCTGAACATCGTCCTTCATGCGATCAACGCTTTCCTGCTCTATCTCCTGATTCTCATGACACTACGAGACTCCGGTATTTCCCTGCTTGCAGCGGTGCTCTTTGTCTTTGCCGTGGGGAACTACGGGAAGGAAGTCATGTACGCGGCCGGGGTCAGTGCCCTGCTCATGAAGACCATCTTTCTGGGCACGGTCATGGCCTACATTTCCAATGAAATCCATAGCCGCGGCAAGGTGCTGAGTCTCCGCTACCTCTTGACCCTTGTGCTCTTTGCCGTCGCCATGGTGAACCTCTTTGCCTCTCTTTCGATCATGGGGATTGTCTTTTTCTACAATCTCTTCTTCCGCAAGGAACGCGAGCGTCGTCTCTTTTCCCCGCCCCTGATTCTTCTCTTTGCGCTGGGCCTTGCGATTACCCTCTTCCAGCTCCCGGACTATCTGCGTTTCACGGCGTCCTATCCGGAGGGCTGGGGTCTGGGTTTCTTCTTCGGGAACTTTTTCGTGAACATTCCCCGCTTCCTGATTCACATGGTCTTTCCCATGCACATTACGGGTCTGGTGCAGGAAGGCGGGCTTGTGGAGATGGTATTCCAGCTTCGCTTCTGGATCCGCCCCCTGCTCGGTTTTATCATCTTCAGCTACGCGGTCTATGGCTTTGTGTTCGGGAACAAGAACCTGCGTTTCTTCATCGCCTGGACTTTTATCTCCATTCTGCCGGTCTGCCTGCGCTACTTTCCCGGCGACTGGCTGGATATCAAGTTTCTCTACCTGGCCTCTGCCGGCTTTTGCCTGATTCTGGCCACGGGCACGATGAAGATGTTTCGGGTTCTCAGGGGGCGCGGGTGGAGGATGTTCCTTCCCTTCCTGATCCCCCTGATGTTCAGCATGCTTTCGGTGGGAATCGTCTATCAACTCGACCGTGCCTATGAAGAGCGTGCCAGAACTCCGCAGATTCGCGCCATGAAGTTTCAGTACCTGAAGATGAAGCGAGAAGCAATAAAGGCCAAAGAGGCCATAGAGTAGCTTACCAGGCGGCCTTGATCTCGCTCCAGCTGCTGGCCTCGGAGTCGGGCTCAGGGGCGATGCTGAATGTCAGTTCCCCGCTTGCTTGATGCGGAGCGTTGCCGAAGCCATCGCCTTCGAGAGTCCAGAGGATTTGCGACGGCCCAACCGACAGGCCTGCGTCGGCCCGGACTTCCACGAGAAACTCTCCCCCTTCGCCGCCCATGATTTCCCCGTAGCCGCCATTGCTGTCGCTGAAGATGGCTTCGGTGTCGCCGGTTCCGCTACTACTGAACTCCCAGGGAAAGGAAGCCTGGCTTTCGTTCCAGGCCATTGCGGTGATTGTCATTCCCGCTTCGAAGCGAAAGCGGACTTCGCGGATCCACTCCTCGTCCTGACTTCCATTGAGAACAAGAAAGGAGAAGGTGGCGGTCTCCCCGGGAGCCAGACGCGCCGGGTGAGGTTCAAGCAGTTCCACGGAACTGTCTTCGATGCTTCGGTCTGCGAGCGCGCTTGCACTGAATACGAGGCAGGCAAGGAAGAGGGTTTTCATGGGCGGAGCCTAGCTCCCGGGAGAGGGAGAGTCAAACAGAGAGAGGGGAAAGCGCGCGTGGCACTCTGCCGTTCCCTGTCACTGCAAGAGCACCAGCTTCTGTGTCTCGCTCTTTCCGGCTGCCTCCATGCGTAGCAGGTAAACTCCACTGGGCAGCCGCCTGCCGGCGTCATCGCGGGCCTGCCAGAGAAGCTCGTGGGTGCCCGCATCGAAGGTCTTGTCGGCGACCTGGGCCTGATGACGACCTGCAATATCAAAAACGGCAAGGCGCATTCGCTGCGGACTGTCCACCGTGAAACGCAGGGTTGTTGCCGGGTTGAAGGGGTTTGGATATGCCTTATTCAATGCGGTTACAAGAGGTGTCGCCTCCACTTGCAGAGTCTCACTGCGCATCAGGATCCAGTCACTGCCCTCTTCGCGAGAATAGAGCCGGTAGTGGAAACTCCCACCGGCCTGAAGCGCAAGGGAGCAGTCGTTCGCCTCAAAGATGCCCGGAGCGGTCTCCTGATAGGCGACATTGTAACTACCCGCTTCTGTGCTTGCTTCCAAACGAAACTCGGCGGGGTCGCTGAAGTGGGAAGTTTCCCAATGCGCATTGATACAACCCGCAGAAGGGGACAGGGCAAAGCTGGAGAGGAAGACGGGGGTGCTATCGTCATCGCATTGGCGAAGGACGATCTGCAGGCCGGAGTAACGGTCAGCGACATAGGCGTAGTTTCCTGCTACGGCAACGCCAAAGGCAGTGTCCGGCGTATCAACGCTACCGATGATAAGAGGTGCAGCAGGATCAGAGACATCAACGATCTGCAGGCCGGAGTAACCATCAGCGACATAGGCGTAGTTGCCCGAGACGGCAACGCTCCGGGCAGTGCCCGGCGTATCGACACTGCCTTCAATATGCGCAAACTCGCTGTAATCCAGGCAGTCTTGAGCGACGCCGGGAGCGACCGTGAGTAAGGAACAGGATGCTGGCGACGATGAAGAGCTTGTTCATGGCACTCCCTTTGGAATCGGGCAAAGGCACATTATATCCTGATGTTATCGCGATAATACCATTACCCTTATTGCAAAATCAAGGGAGTTCCGCCCGACTTGTCATATACAAGCCCTTTCACTTCCCCACAGGCATACGCCCCCTTGGCGCCCTGATCGAGACAAGACTGACGACCACAAAACTCAAACTGTCCAAATCGACGATTCCTGTATCTTCAAAAACCGGCGCCCCCCTCCAAACCACAAAAAAACCCCGCCCATAAGGACGGGGTCACAAAACACAATCTCCAGCAAACTACTTGCTCAGCTTGTCCACTTCCTTGCAGGTCTTCCGGACTGCGTTGACCGAGCGGCGGAAGGCAGCTCTTTCATCGGGCGCCATCTTGACCTTGACGATCTCCTCGATGCCGTTTTTCCCGAGAATCACGGGAACGCCAATGAAGAGACCCTTCACATTGTACTCACCGCGAAGAAGTGCGGCAGCGGCCATGATCTTCCGCTTGTCGAAGATGATGGCTTCCAGCATTTCCAGCGCCGACCAGGCCGGGCTCACAAAGGCGGAGCCACTTCCGAGAAGCCCCACAACCTCGCCACCGGCCTTCCGGGTGCGGGTTTCGATTTCCAGAAGCTTCTTGGCGGAAATAAACTGTTCGACGGGAAGCCCTGCGATGCGGCAGGTGCTGCGAACAGGAACCATCGTGTCGCCGTGCCCGCCGAGAACCATGGCCTCCACATTTTCCACCGAGACATTCGCCTCATCGGCGACAAAGTAACGATAGCGAGCCGAATCAAGAACGCCGGCCATGCCCATCAGTTTGCCACGGGCGGGTCGCAACTTCTTGTAGAGACGATAGACGATGGCATCCAGAGGATTGGCCACCGAGATGATCGTCGCCTTCGGGCAGTACTTCGCAATGCCGTCTGCCACTGCATCGGTGATCTTCAGGTTTGTGGCGAGAAGTTCCTCGCGGGTCGGGAAGGTGCCGTCCGGTCGAACGGTTCTGGGGACGCCGGCCGTGTTGATGACAAAGTCGGCTCCCCGAAGGGCACTGAAGTTTTTTGACGCGGAAAAACGCGCATCACTCCTGATGACCGGAGAGCCTTCGGCAACATCCAGACACTTGCCCTTCGCAAGATCGGGCGGCTTGACATCCACCAGACCCACTTCACGGGCGAGACCACGCGATACGATTTCAGAGAGGAGAACGCCGCCAATCTGTCCGCCCCCCACGAGTCCGATTTTCTTGACCATCTCACAACTCCTTGTCCGGTTCCCTTGGCATTGAGAATTGAGTCACAATATGACAGTCTCCCCACAGTAATCAAGGGGATTGCGCTCTGTGTCTGGTATCTGTCGACAGAATCGAGTATATTTGCGGCATCCACAGGGGGGATGATGAAGATTCCAAGTACTACCGAGGGCCGGATTGAGAACATGAGCCAGACTGTCTGGGCCCTGGAGAACCTGCACGCTGAGGAAGAGGTTTCCCCTGAGGAAAGACAGAACCTCCTCCGCACTCACTACGAGATCCAGCGACTGAAGGAGGAGAAGCAGGAAATCCCCAAGCGGGATCGCTCCTTTCTCTACCTGCAGAAGAACAGCAAGGATCAGGTTCTTCTCGTGCACGGCGGTCACAGCACTCCCGCCCAGTACATTCGCCTCGGGAAATCCTTGTTCAATGCGGGCATGAGTGTCTATTGCTCCCTGCTGCCCAGTGAGGAATCCGTGGGAGTCCAGCGTGGGGGAGTTCCCTGGCAGTTTTCCCGGGATGCGCTGGAGCTTCGCTACGATATGCTTCGCCTTCTGGGCGATCGCATCCATGTGGTCGGCTCCAGCTTCGGCGCCGTCCTGGCCATGAACCTTGCCCTGAAAAAGCCGGTGCAGAGCCTGGTCCTGCTTTCCCCTCCCCTCAAGCCGCAGCTCAAGGCCGGCGAAGGCACGGCACTGGCACTGGGTCGCCTCTTCCCTTCCCTTTTTGAAAAGATGGTCGCCCGAAGCCCTCACCGTTGGATGTCCGACCGCTATTCCGCGCTTCGCGAAGCCCGCCGCCACCTGTCCGAACTGGATTGCCCCATCCTGGCCGTCCATGCGAAGAACAACATGGAAGTCAGTCCCCAGGGACTTGATGTGATCCGCAAGCGCTCTCGTCACGCGGATTCCCGGGTTCTCTTGCTTGAGGAAGGCGGCCACCAGCTCTTCAAGGGACCTTCGGCGGCCCGGGTCGAGGAAGAGACCCTCACCTTCCTCCAGTCGGTCTCCTAGTTCTTCCCGATTCTTCCTCGTGATTCCCTGACCTTTCTTGCCATGGGAAGATGTCATCTTTTCCCCCAATGGACGCTTTTTCTCCACTTCACTGCCTTCCAGGCGGCCCCAAACCCCTGTCTCCCAAGGCTTCTCTCGCATAAAACGGATGGCACACCCCTTGCTGTTGTGTGGGCAGACGATCCGGAATCTCCCGGAAGTATTAGGAAAGCATCTGTTTCAGTGGATTTCCCCCCGCTGAACCGAATTGCAACAGTAAGGAAACGGATATGGCTGAGTGGAACAGTACTGACTACTCCAACGTCTACACGGGCGGCGAAGAGCGTGCATCGGAAGTCATGACTTCTCTGGAAGCGGCCGACTATCTGAAGATGCATGTGAAAACCGTCTGCCGCCTTGCCAAAGAGGGCAAGATTCCGGCGAAGAAGGTCGGCAGTGAATGGCGCTTCCTCAAGGGCGTGCTTGATCGCTGGCTGGCCATGGAGATTCTGTCCTAGGACAAAGTCCCCTGGGAACTCCGGTTCCCGAATCCTCCTGATCTAGGTGTATTGAGAGCAGGAAAACCGCCTCGTGCGGTTTTCCTGTTTCTATTCCCCTCCCCTCCGCGCTAGAGTGCGGAAGGAGGTTGTCGTGCGTACCTGGATCATCCTGCTTCTTGTTTCCCTGCCTCTTCTGGCTCAGGAGAACCTGGTCCTTCCCGTGGAGAGCCCTCTCTATGGCGACCTCGAACAGTTGCGCGCTCTCGGTGCCTGGAAGGGAAGCCTGGAGGCGCGTCCCATCAGCCGCGATGCCTTTCTCCGCGCCTTGGCTTCGGCGGAAGGCTACTACGAAAACAGGGCTCCCTCCCTGCGCCTCCAGCGACTTCGACGCCAGGCTCGTCTCTGGAAACAGGAAGAGGAACTTCACAAGGGAGACTTCTCCCGCTTTCCCTCTTCCCGCTGGGAAACCTACCTCGGCCTGCAAGCCATCGGCGGGAAGAGTGACTTCCTGCTTCCCTTACAACTCGATCGGCGCACTCATCGCAATCGCGCATTCTTCCTGGGCTTCCAGAGCAGAATCGGAAAACACCTTGCCGCAGAGTGGCGGCTGAGCGGTGACTACAGCTCCCGCACGCCCCAAAGCTGCGAAGCGGGATGGTATGATCACCTTCCCCCCAATCTTCGGGACGCCTTTACGGATCTCAGCGCAAGAAATGACCGGGCGGTTCTGTCCCTTGGTCTTGGGCGTGCGAGCCTGCGCATCGGGCGGGAGCATCGACACTGGGGAACGGGCCGCCATGGAACACTCTTCCTGAGCGAGAACCCCTATCCCCTTGACGGCATCTCCTTCCGTTTTGAGACCCGCTACCTGTCCGGGGTTTCCCTTTTCGCGCAGACGCTTCGAGGCGATGACCCTCCGCCTCTTGATGGCTCCGATCTTCCTCCTGCCCTTCCCGGGGAAGCCTTCATGGCCGCCCACCGTTTCGGCATTCATCCTCCCGGTCCCCTGAGTTTCGGGATCTACGAAGCGGTTGTCTGGGGAGGACGGGGACTGGACCTCGGCTACCTGAACCCCGTCGGCTTTCTTGTGGCCATGACCCAGGACATCTTTGACCGCTCCGGAAGTGATGACAAAAAAGTGCTGGGGCTGGACGCACGACTCGACCTTCCGCCCTTCACTCTCTACGGCGAGTTTCTTCTGGACCGCCTCGTGGTGCTGGACTCTGCGCTGGGAGAAAAACCCGCCGCCTCCACCTTCGGCCTGCTCGGAGGACTCTGTTGGGCTGATCCGCTGGGCTTGCCGGGTGCTCGCCTGGATCTGGAATACGCGCACCTGGATCCGCAGCTCTACTTCCATCCCGATTCGGACCGTCGGCGATTTCTGCTCACCGAAGGCGAGCTTATCGGCCACTGGATCGAACCCAATGCCGACAACCTCCGCATCCACCTGGAAATCCCCCGCACCATGGGCGACCTGGGCTTTGGCTATGAACGACTTCGCCGGGGATTCGTGGATGGTCTTTCGGGGAAGGATGCGGGATTCTTCGGACTTCTGAAGGAAGACAAGCAATGGATCACGGGTGAAGTGGCGAGCGAGTCCCTCTTTTCCCTTTCCTGGTCTATGAGGAATCTGAAACTCGGCCATCTGGATTGCGGCGCTTCTTTCATTCTGGCCCGTGTTGTTCGCGAGGGTCCGACCGCGAAATCAGGCTGGCAGATGGAGCTTCGGCTGCGCGGAATCTGGCGGAAGCTCTTTCTGTCTAACTAAAGCCCCCTTCTTTCCAAATCTCCGATCTGTTATACTTTAGGGGCTTCCCCGGCTTGGGGACTAAGCTCGGCATCCCAATTTTCAAGGAGAAACCATGAAGCGCATCTTGTCGGCAATTCTGGTGGCGGGACTCTTTGTCAGTCTTCCTGCATATGCCATCGACATCATTGACCTGCATCAGAATGATGCCTCCGGCGTTCCCACCATGCTTGGCCAGACCGTGACGGTCACCGGCGTTGTGACGGTTCCGAAGATGGTATTCAGCGACTACAGCCTGGAGATCTACATTCAGGATGCAACGGCGGGAATAAACATCTATGTCAGTTCTGCTATCGATGACTACGAGGCCGCCCTGGGCGACAGCCTGACGGTCACGGCTCCCGTAGCCCACTACCAGGGTTTGACGGAACTGGGAACCGCTTCTGCCGATGTCACGATCGTCAATCATGGCCCCGCGTCGGTGATTCCAGATCCCATGGTCATTACCTGTGCGGAGATGAATGCGAGCTACCTTGCCGACAACACGGAGCCGAACGAGAGCCGCCTGATCCGCATCAATGGCGTGACGATCGACAGTGGCACCTGGCCCACGGTTCCCAGTTCGAGCAACAGCTTTATTGACATTGACGATGGAACAGGAATCGGACTCCTGTTTATCGACAAGGACTGCGAAGTGAACGGCAGTCCTGCGCCCACTGGCAGTTTTGATGTCATCGGTATCCTGAAGCAGTACGACAGCAGCTCTCCCCACACCGATGGCTACGAGATCCTGCCCCGCTATATCGGCGATGTGGTCGTGGACATTCCCGGCCCGCCGATTCTCGGTTTTCCGCTGGTTCGCAATGTCACCCAGACTTCCGTGGACATTCTCTTTGAAACCCTCGATCCCGGCTCCAGTGAAGTCGAGTACGGACTCGATGACAGCTACGGCAATACGGCCGGGGATGCCGGAGCTTCAGAGACCGACCATCTGGTTCCCCTGAGCGGCCTGACTCCGGGAACTCTCTATCACTTTCGGGTGAAGAGTACCGATTCCAGTGGAACCAACTACAGCGACGACCGGGTACTCGTGACCGCCAGCGCAATTCCCGGGCAGATTCACATTGCCATGAGCAACTCTGCCGACCACAGCTATGCCGACGGTGAGAATGTGGCGGAGAACCAGAACATCTCCCAGATCGTGTCCGACCTGATTGGCATGGCAACGGTCTCCGTCGATGCGGCGATGTACAGCTTCAGCACCACCAATGTGAGGGACGCGCTCATCGACGCCCACCAGCGGGGCTGTCAGGTTCGCATTATCATCGATGCAAACAACTCCTCGTCCTATGCGGACCAGTGCGCTGCCTATGGCATTCCCTACATCCGAAGCACCTTCGCCGGCAACCACGGCGCTGACGAGAACTATGGCTACATGCACAACAAGTTCATCGTGATCGATGGCTTCGATGTGGATACGGGAAACAACTGGGTCTGGGCGGGAAGCGCCAACCTGAGTTACTCCGGCGATGGCGACACGAACAACACCTTCCGCATCCAGGACTATGGTCTCTCCCAGGCCTACACCCTGGAGTTTGACGAGATGTGGGGGAACCATGGCCCCGGCCCGAACCCCTGGTACTCAAAGATGGGTTCCAACAAGATCGACAACACTCCCCACGAGTTCATGATCAACGGAATCCGCATTGAGCAGTACATGAGCCCGACGGACCAGGTTCGCTATCATATTCAGCAGACCATTGGCTCGGCAGACCATTCGGTCTACTTCTGCATCTACGCCTTCACGGACTATCACATCACCGATGCAATGAAGAACCGTCGCTATGACATTCCGGAACTGGAGATTCGTGGCGTCTTTGACGAGGGTCAGAACTGTTCTACGGGAAGTCAGTACTACGACATGATCGGAGATCCCTGCGCGGATCCCTATGCCTGGGACACTCCGGCTGATGTCTGGCTGGACACATTCCTGCCTTCCTCCAACCTGCTTCACCACAAGTACCTCGTCGTGGATGCGAACTGGGAGAACTCCGATCCCATGGTTCTTGCGGGAAGCCACAACTGGAGCTTCTCGGCTGAAACCAAGAATGATGAAAACACGGTGATCTTCCACGATGTGGGGATCTCGAACCTCTACCTGCAGGAATTCGCGGATCGTTACCACGAGTCCGGCGGCACAGGCCCTCTGGGCGAGGTGGATGTCGGTGTCGAGGAACACGATGATGTTTCCGGGCGCCTGCTCTCGCGGGTTAACGGATATCCCAATCCCTTCAACCCCTTCACCAATATCACCTTCACAACGAAGAAGATGGCTCCCATTGATGTTCGGGTCTTTGATGCGACCGGGCGCCTGGTTCGTGTTCTGGCCGAAGATCAAAACATGGAGGCGGGATATCACATCCTCGGATGGGACGGGAAAAATGATGCGGGCAAGGCACAGCCCAGCGGAGTCTATTTCGCCCGGGTAAGTGGACAGGTTCCCGGCGATGGAAGCCTGGAAACTGGTCAGGTCAAACTGGTCCTTGTCCAGTAATACAAGGAAAGCGCAGCAAGGCGGGGACCATTTGGTCCCCGTTTTTTTGTGCTATACTTCCCGTGAAGCAGGGAGGTGATGATGTTTCGACAGTTCTCCCTTTGCCTGATGGTTTTGATTGCCTCTTCGGCCGCAGAGATGCCGGAGCCGGAGACCTTGCGGCCCCCGGATCTTCCGCCCTTTCGCGGGGACACTTTGTTCTTCTTTGCCGCTGAGGGCCCCGGTGCGCAGGGAATGCCCGGCGTGGGGGAGCGAGGTTATCATTTCAACGGTCAAAACCCTGCGGGCTGGTTTGGTCGGGAAGGCCTGGACCAGAGCCGGGACTGGCATGTTGCGGCAAGCTCTCTCTGTGCCGGGCATGGAACCGACATGAGCGAAGCTCTTCCTTTCGATCCCCTGGACTTCGACAATGACTACGCACTCTGGTGCGGTCGGGAAGGCCCTCCCTGGTGGGGGAATCCGATCGGCTACGGTAACAACTGGGAGCAGGGTCTCAAGGTGAACTGGGGATGGGCGATACCGGGAGCTGTTTCCATCGACTTTGCCTATGCGGGAAGCATCGAGGGAGATGTCTGGGATACCTTTCGCGTGGAAGTGGACAGCCTGGGCGTGTGGAAGACGGTCTACTTCAACAATGAAACGGCCGAAGAGGAACTGCTGAACATCCATCTGGAACTCGATGCCGCCGACTTCGGGGGTGAGATCCGGCAATTCCGTTTCTGGTTTTCCTCCGACGGAGCCTGGAGCGACGAAGACGGGCTTTTTCAAAGCGACATCGGGGCGGTCTGGATTGACAATCTGGCGGTTTACGATGGTCTGATCCCGGTTCTTCAGGATGACTTTGAGGACGGGCTTCTCGACTCCACGATCTATGAACACCAGAATGACTGGACCGGCGAGAGCCTGGTTCAGTTGCGCGAAGGCGTGGAAGTGGTCAATCCCTGCTGGACGAACGAGACGAGCGTCTGGACTTTCTATGACCCGGAGACCACGGAGCCGGGTTACCCGGACGGAGTGATTCCCTATGGACCGCCCTGGGCCCGCTTGACCCTGGAGAGCCCCGCCCTGGAAGTGGATCAGTACGGAAATCCCCTGCACCTGGTCTACGGCGAAAGTCCGCCCCTGATGCTTCACTACGATGCCTATCTGGATTTTCCTCTCAGTTCCCTGCTCTTCCTGGGCCGTGCCTTCTCTGGCCGTCCAGCAGGAGAGGACTACTACGGACCCTGGGTGATTGACGACACGATTCTCTACTTCGACAATCCCGATTGCCACGAGGTGGTGCAGTGGTGCGAGGGCATTCCCTATGACAGTGCCTTCGACACAGAAATCAGCGGCGTTCGGGTGCAACTCTTTGTGGTGGACATGTGCCGCTACTGGTGCGAAGACTCGGACAATCCTCCTCCGCATACGATCGGGGCCCTGGTCGACAACCTCTGGCTCTTTTGCGATGATCCCTGGACCCCTGTTGTCGAGGAAGTGCCGCCCCTTCGTCTTCACGAACCACATCCCAATCCCTTCAATCCTCAAACGGAGATCCGCTTTGAACTCTCAAAGCCCGGGCAGCTGGATCTTCGGGTTTACGACGAGCAGGGCCGCCACCTTCGGGTTCTGGAGTCCGGGCTGTTTCCCTCCGGCCCGGGTCGCACTGTCTGGGATGGCCGCGATGATCGGGGACAGCCCTTGCCAAGCGGCGTCTATTTTGTTCGAATGGAGTCTCAGGGTAGCAAGGAAAGCTGCAAGGCGGTTCTGATTCGATAGGAACGGAATGCTCTTCGATTTCTTCTTGCGCCTGGGTCTTCTCCTGGCCCGGGCGATTCCATTTTCCGCAATGGCCCGCCTCTGTGCAGGGCTGGGTCGGCTGGCAGGGCTTTTGTCTCCCGCAAGAAAGACGGTTCGAGAGAACCTGCTTCTTTTGGGCGATGAGCGCGCGAGGGTTTCATCCGTCTTTGCCTCCTATGGTCGCTACTGGGGCGAACTGCTCTCCCTGGCAGCTCGTCCTTCAAGGCTTGCCGCTTTGCAATTCCATGTGACGGGTCTCGAGCATCTGCATCGCGCCCAGAATGATGGCCCGCTTTGCATTCTGTCTGCACATCTTGGCAACTGGGATCTTCTGGCTTTCTGGATGGCCCGGGAACTGGGAGAGTTCACGGTGGCCGTCGAGGAGCTTCGCCCCGCGCGCCTGTTCCGCCTTTTTCGGAGGATCCGCGAAAGGGGAGGATTGCGGGTAATTGCCGCCGGTGGCGGAGGCTTGTCGCTTTTTCGAAGCCTGAAGGAGGGGCATCCCACGGGGCTGGTCGCCGACCGGGTTTTTGGAGCAGGGAAACAGCAAGTTCCCTTTTTTCAAGGGCATAGAAATTTCCCAAGCGCGGGGATCGACCTGGCTCATCGCGCCGGGGCCACCCTGCTTCCCATCTTCCTTGTGCGTGAAGCTCACGGATATGCTATAACTATCCACTCTCCGCTGCCCGAGGGTGGCGATTCCATGGAAGCTTGGGCCGGGATTCTGGAAGAAGAACTGCGGGCCGCAGCCGATCAGTACTGCCTACTTTACCCGCTGATCGAGTCGAAGGAAACAAAGGAAGAAACCGCGTGAAGATTGGGATGCTCAGTGAGTTTTACTACCCCCAGCCCGGGGGGATCAGCGAGCATCTGCGTGCCCTTTCGCGGCAACTTCGCCTGCGCGGTCACGAGGTTCAAATTCTCACCAGCAATATTCGCGGCAATGTGGTCGAAAGGGATCCCGGCATCCGCCGCTTGGGCCGCAGTCTTGCGGTTCCCTACAATGGAAGTCTTTCAAGAATTTCTCTGGGCTGGAGGCTGTCACGCCACTTCGACCGCCTTCTGGAAGAAGAGCAGTTTGACCTGGTCCATATCCACAATCCCTATATGCCGACACTTCCCCTGCTGGCCCTTTCGCGGGCGAAGTGTCCCCTGGTTGGCACCTTCCACAGCAACTTTTCCATGGATCCCCTGATCTGGCTCTTTCAGCGACCCCTGCGTCGTCTGCTGGCGCGTCAAAAAGCCGGGATTGCCGTCAGCGAAGCGGCCCGCCTCGCAGCGGAGCCGCTCTGCCCCGGAGAGCATCCGATCATTCCCAATGGCGTGGACTTTTCGTTTTTTGAGGAAATCGCCCGACAGGGGGGAGACAGTTTTTCGGGTCTGGATTCTTCGAAGAAGAAGATTCTATTCGTCGGTGCAACGGTTCGCCGCAAGGGATTGCCTTACCTACTCAAGGCCTTTGAGCGGCTTCGCCAGGACCGGGATGATCTGGAGCTGATCGTTGTGGGGGATGGCCCGGACCGCCGCAGGATCCAGCGAAAGATTCCCCAGCAACTGCGAGATGACATTCACTTCGTCGGCTTCGTGCCGAGAGGGAAGCTGGCCGAGTACTATGCCAGCGCCGACATCTTCTGTGCACCCAGTCTGGGGCAGGAGAGTTTCGGCATGGTCCTTCTGGAGGCCATGGCTGCCGGACTCCCTGTCGTGGGTTTTGACATCGAGGGTTACCGCGATGTGGTCAGCCATGAACGCGACGGGTTGCTTGTTCCTCCCCGCGATGAATTGGCTCTGGCCGAAGCTCTGGATCGTTTGCTTGCTACTCCGGAGGAGTGCATTCGCTTTGGGCGAGCCGGCCAGCTCAAGGCGGAGAGCATGGACTGGAGCCGGATCGCAGAGCGAGTAGAATCGGTCTACTACGAAGTGCTGGGCCTGTCTCTTCACCAGGAAGAGCTTCCCTTTGAATCTCGGGCCAAAAGCGTCGGGTCTTCCTAGCTAGCCTCCCGTCTTCTGTTTGGCTTGTGCCTCTGAGAATGTATCTGGTCTTTTTCTGTTAGTCGGATTTACCCGGCAGTTGCTGGCCAGGAATTCATGGCTCAAGAATTGGCTGGAGCCAAGTACAATAAAACAGCTACATTCTCCCAGCTGCCAGGTTGGTGGCACTTCGAAATTCATGTTCTGACTTTTGATCTATGTGCAAGGAGTGACTCAATGGTTGAGAAGGTATTTGCAATTGTAATTGCCTGGGCTGTTGCCGGTCTGGCGAACTGGTATGCTGGCGGATCACGCATGGAAGTATTGGGCTTGGGGCTGATCCTGCTCCCAGTTTCGCTGAATATCGTATCGCCAGTGAGCGGTCCAGTCATTGCAATCTCAGTGATCGTCGGACTGTCTTTGTTTATCATTGCCAACAAGAGGCGATGCTCGAGAAGCCACTGATTCCGGTTTCAGTGGGGTGATGAACGCAGGCTCCTCATGAGCAAGCGGTGGATTGTGGCGAGGCGGCCCCTAAAAAGGCCGAACCGCCGCCAGCCGGAAGTAATCCACTGGGCCAGACTCCCAATCCCCCAGATCCCAGGCTTGCCCGTAACTTGGAAAGAGAAGAGTCTGTCCGGCGAATCTCCAGGGAAGGCGGATTTCCCAGCCGGCCCCCCTCCAGTTATCCGTATCTCCCTCACCTCCCACTCCTGCTTCCTCCAGAAAGAGAAGTCCCGTCATGCCTCCCGGCGAGAAGCCGAAGGCGGAAAGGGGAAGGGGCGGCAAAAGGGGAGCCTGAAGCTCCAGGCTCGCAAGAGCGGCCCATCGTCCGGGAACGCTCTTCTTCAGCCCTCGGGGATTGAAGTTGTCCGGATAGAATTGAATCTCGTGGAGCAGGTCCATTTCTCCCCCGGAGCGAGGGAAAATGCCGGGGTCAGCAGACAGCCCCACGAAATCCTGCGCCGGCACTTCCCCCGACAGAAGCGAGGCCGCCCGGACTCGTCCGAAGAGTTGCCCAAAGGGAAGTTTCTGTACCTTCCAGCCGTCGAGGTCCAGTCGCAGGTAGTCGAAGTCGCTGCCCAGTGCCTTGTCTGAGAATCGCAGGGAAGAGCGCAGGGCATGGCCCGCACGGGCGTGCCCCCACTTCGTCGAAATCGGCGGTGTCTTCGAATAAACCCAGGAGAGGGCAAGCTGCTTCTCCCGGTAATTCACTTCCGGCTCCGGAAGAAGACTGTCTTCCGGATCCCAGGAGTCGTGCTGGCTGAAGTCGCTCACTTCGATGCGCTCGTCCCGGAACTCCAGTTTCAGTTCGTGATTGGCATAGAGGTGCTCTCCGAAGTTCATCGGGTAGCGACACCACAGGTGGAAGCCGTCCCGCAAATCGCAGAGAAGTGCGTTGTTGTAGTAACGGTTTCCCCAGCGGCTGTTCTTCCAGAGTTCAAAACCAAGAAATCCCGGCCGGAACATCCTTTCCATTTGAACCCAGGCTCCGCGGGCGGTGTAGTTCCCGTCATCCATTCCCGTGTCCAGGGCCAGAATCCATCGTTGCCGATGAGCGGCATCCATCCAGATGCTAAAGAGACCGGCTCCCTGAAAGTCGAGGGCCGGAAGCGGGTAAGTGGCAAAGTGCCGCAGGTGTCGCCAGGAGCTGTAGGGCTTTGCCTCACTGAGCGAGGGAATCCGGTCATAGTCGATGGGCGGGACAGGGTTCGGAGGCTCTCGAAGAGTCCAGGAGCGGTAGCGAGCGGCAAGGGCGGGGCGGGTTTGCTGCACTCGACGGTTCAGGGAAATCTTGCGAAGCCTCAGCGTGTCCATGCTGTTCATGGCTCCGGCGACCAGGGAGTTTCCGCCGGGGAGAAGGTCGCTGGCCCAGAGGGCTTCGCCCGTGTCCGTCATGCACTCGACCCCGGACTCGTTTCCATCAGCAGGAACCGTGTAGAGGTTTGGAATCCACTCACTGCGATGCCCGGTGAAGTAGATCCGCTCGCCGTCTTCGCTCCAAAGGGGACGCAGGTCCTTGCCCGGGTGATCGGTGAGCCGGTGCAGCGTGGAATCCGGAAGACTCCAGATCCCGATGTTCACGCCCACTTCCGCCTCAAAGAGGGAAAAGGCTATGCGATCTCCCTCCGGACTGAAAGCGGGAGAGAGGAGGCGGGTTTCGTGGGGGAAGTCCGTGAGCGCCCGGACATTCTTTCCCTCAGGTGAACAGAGATAAAGGTTGCTCCGGTTTCCATCGTTGCCGACAAAGGCGATGGAAGCTCCATCGGGAGACCAGGCGGGGTGCTGAGCGCGTCTTGCGGAACTGATCCAGTGACTCTTTCCACTTTCCAGATCAGCCACCTTCAGATCGGGCAGGATTCCGCCATGGGCAACCCGGTGTTTCTTCTCATAGACGAGTTTCTTTGCGTCCGGGCTGAAGGCGAAGTCCAGACCTATCCAGCCGTCGTCGATCTTTCTGCGGGTTTTCGTACTGTCATTGGCGATAACAAAGAGGGACTTGCCTTCCTTTTGGGAAGCCCTGCCAAGAACTGCCATTCTGGAACTGTCTGCAGAGAATACCAGAGCATCGAGCATGGTCAGGGGAGCAGGATAGCTCTCCCCGATTTCGTCGATTGCCTCTTTCTGCCCGAAGGAGGCATAGGTCCAGGCGCTGGCCGCACGGCGCCACTCCTCTTCGAAGTCCTCCAGACTGATCCCCGCAGCTTTCCTGAACCCTTTGCCAAAGCTGGCCAGGCCCAGCCGATTGCGGTGCTTGATCGCTTTCAGCAGGACGCTGTCCCCATAAGTTTCCGCAAGGTAGCGAACCCGACTGAAGCCGCTGTTGTGCGGGTCGAGCTTCTCGATACGGTTTGCAAGAACCTTTTGGCGAACCTTCAGATCGCTTCGGTAACTGTCCCATGGCTCGGTTTCGTACTCGGCCATTCCCTCGACCACCCAGGCCGGGGTTCCAAGCAGAGAGATCATGCCCGTCCAGTCCCCTGCCGCTTCAAACCAGGCATCATGCTGAAACTCGTGGGCAAGGAGCATCCTCATCCAGCGTGCATTGCCGGCCTCCCAGGTGATGTAGTCGTTCACATTTACCCAGAGGAACATTTTCCCGGGCAGGGCAAAGCCGTTGACGATTTCATCTTCATCGCTGAGGACGATGCAGGTCTTTTGAGAAAGAGACTCCATCTCGAGTCCCGCGAGGATGGGACCGTAGACCTGCTCGGCCACGCTTGCAGCCTCCAGGGCTACGGATTCGAGATGCTCGGGATAGACAAAGAGAAAGTGCTCGCTCTCGCGTTCCAGCCATCGAAACTCGGGATGGCTGCGTCCCGTGCCCATGCCCAGTTCCTGGGCCGTGGCAAGGGAGGGAGAAAGAAGCAAGAGGAGGGTGAGGAGAAATCTCATACCGCTCCCTTTCGGGAATCAGTCTTCACATCGCCAGGGAATGAGGGAATGTACATCCCTGCTTCCGGTCTCGCTGTCGGGGCCATGTCCCCCGACGAGGTAGATCCGCTCGCCAATCGCGTGCGCGCTGGCGCCGCTCCGCGCTACCGGGAGACGGGGCCCCTCGTGCCACTGATCGGTATCCAGATCAAAAATCTCCACCGAGTCGAGTACTTGCCCCGAGGATCCTCTTCCCCCGAGAAGGTAGATGTGTCGCCCGTGGAGAACGATTGCTGCATCGAAACGGGGCGTGAGAAGATCGGGGCTTCCGATCCAGCGGCCGTCAAAGGGGCTGTACTCGGCAACTTCGGAGACCAGAGAGGCATCCTCGATTCCTCCCATGGTCCAGATCTTCCCGTCGGCCAGCAGGGAACTCATGCGGCTTCGGGGAGTGCGGATGAAGCTTCCGAGATCGCGGTTCCAGTTGCCGCTTGCTGGGTCGAAGACCAGCGTGGTGTCATTCACGCTTCCTGCGACACTGCCGCCAAAGAGGGCGATCTTCCCTTCCTGCCCGCTGGCGAAACTCTCGCTCATGGAGAAACCGATCTTGGCCATGTCCATCTCTCCGAATTCGGAGGCGGGAGCCCAGGTGTCGCTGAGCGGGTCGTAGGCCTCGGCTCCCCGGAAGACGCTTCCATCCGGAAGGTAGCCGCCGATGACATAGATCTTGTCCCCAATGGTCTCAGCCCGGCAAAGCCAGCGGGCCGTGGGCATATTGGCTCCGGCGGCCCAGGTGTCGCTGAGCGGGTCGTAGATTTCCGTACTGTAGTAGGTGATCGTCGAGTCGCTGTAGATGTTCAGGCTTCTTCCGCCGAAGACATAGATCCTGTCATCCCAGGTGACCGAGGCATGAGCCCAACGCCCATCGGTCATCGGGCTAAAGGCGAAGGTGCTGTCGGTTTCCACCCACTCCGGCTCGAGACCCACCACCAGATCGACGACCTCTTCGACCACATGATAATCGTTGTCGCTGGCGCCAAAGGCCAGGGGACGCATGCCTGGGCCTTCGGGCCGATGAGTGGCTTCCAGCGTGGCCGTGTCCGAGTAGGACTCAAAGAGGTCGGGGCTTCCGTTATTATCCAGATCCCACCAGACCGAGGAGCCGGCGTCATCGATCACTGTGCCGCTGAGAAAGAGCGTATCTCCGCAGGCGATCTGGGAGGGAGCTGTGATGCTAAGGAGGGGAAGCTGATCGGTGATCAGCACTTCGCTAGTTCTGCGGTAGAGCTGATTTGTGTCCGTGGTGACCTGCAGTGTGGCCACATAGGAGCCGGGGTTTCCGTAGGAGGTGTAAATCTCCAGGGTGTCGATTCCCCAGCCATTGTTCATGACGACGCGATCAAAGATGCCATCGGAATTGAAGTCCCAGGAGAAGCGGGCCACCTCATCCGGGTCGCCAAGATAGACGCTCAGAAAGAGCAGGGAATCATTCACGGTTCCACCCAGGGAAGCCGGTGTCCAGACATGGGTTTCCGGTTCCACGACCCGGTTTTCACAGGAGGTGAGAAAGAAGAGAGACAGAATGATCATCAGTGCAGAAGCAGATTTGAGCGTCATGCAGAGTACCTCTTTTTCAAGGCAGACAGGGTAACCCGAGCGGGGGAGCAAAACAAGCCCTTCTCCGACTCAATCATGGACAGAATAGGGCGCTTCTGTCGGTGGCGAAGACAGTTTCCGTCGCCGTGATCCTGATGCGCCGCGAACTGACTTGGCCTGGAACTTGAAAGTGTCAGCCGCAGGGGAGAATGAAGGACCGATCAACACCGAAGTCGCCAAGAGATCTGAACAAGAGTCGGACTGGAGAGACGGAATTCGTTTCCACTGCGGGAACCGGTGGACAAGGCTTCTGGGGCGAGGGGAGAAAAGGGAGGCTTTCCTCGCTGGCACGGACGGACGGGCTGAGATTGGCCGGAAAACGGGAGATTCGAAGAGGGAGACCGGTTCGCCGGTTTCGATGATTCCGGGTCAGGCTTTTCCCGAAACTCCGATCCACCGGTTCCCTATTTCTCTTCCTCTTCCACAGAGCTGATCAGCTTCTGGACCAGCAGCTTGCGAAGTTCGGTAATTTCCAGATCCTGTTGAATCTGGCCGTTTTCACAAAGACTCACCTTCCGGCTCTCTTCGCTGACCACGATCACCAGAGCATCGGAGACCTCACTGATCCCGAGCGCGGCTCGGTGGCGGGTTCCCAGTTTTTCGATTCTGCCGGTTTCCGAAAGAGGCAGAATCACCCGGGCGGCCACCGCCTGATCGCCGCGGAGAATCACGGCCCCGTCATGCAGGGGAGAGGGTGGCGTGAAGATGGTCTCGATCAACTCTGCCGATACTCTTGCATCAAGAGCCACCCCGTTCTCGGCATAATTCCGGAGCCCGGTTTCCCGTTCCAGAATGATGAGCGCTCCCAGGCCGGAGCGTTTCAGGTCGCCGGTGGCGCGAAGGATTTCCTGCAGATAGCCTTGATCGCTGTCCACCTTCAGAAACCGGGCTACTATTCGATTGCGTCCCAACTGTGCGAGAGCCGATCGAAGCTCATGCTGGAAAAGAACGATGAAGGCGATTACCCAGACCGTCAAGAACCTCTCGATCACCCAACTGAAGGTGTCCAGACCAATCAGGCTGGCGATGTAACCGGCCATGAAGATGACAATGAAGCCGTTAAGCATCATTTCGGCGCGGGTCTTTCTCACCACAATGAAAAGGCGGTAAATGAGAAAGGACATGATGAGGATGTCGAGAAGGTTGATGAGGATAAGCACGACCAGTTTCATGCTGTGGTCTCCTTCCCGCTAGAGAGGGGATTGCTGGCTCGGCAAAGCGGGTTCCAGGCATTCAGAAAACGGGCACTCTCGCGAACATCATGCACCCGCAAAACCTGTACTTCGCACTCTGCCGCCTTCGCCAGAGCGGCCAGACTTCCCTCCAGGCGTCTTTCCGGATCTTCTTCCTTCATGAGGGCACCCAGAAAACTCTTTCTGCTTGCACCGATCAGAAGGGGGAAACCGAGAGAGTGAAACTCACCCAGCCTCCGGAGGAGTTCCGTGTTGTCCTCCAAACGCTTTCCGAAGCCAAGGCCGGGGTCGACCAGAATCTTGCCCGGGTCAATGCCGACCTTTTCTGCTTCCACAACCCGATCTTCCAGAAAACGGTAGACCTCGTCCAGACAATCCTCATAGCCGGGCGCAGTTTGCATGGTTTCAGGGCTGCCCTGCATGTGCATGAGAACCACAGCCACGCCGCTTTCCGCCACAAGAGCGGCCATGCGGGGGTCGGCGAGGGCGGAGATGTCGTTGAGCATCACGGCGCCTTCTGCAATGGCAGCTTCTGCGACTTCGACCTTCCGCGTGTCGATGGAGATCAGTGCCCCGGCCTCTTTGCGGAGTGAGCGAATCACCGGAAGCACTCTTCTGATTTCCTCTTCCGCGCTGATCTCTTCGGCACCCGGGCGACTGGACTCCCCTCCGATGTCCAGAATGCTTGCTCCTTCGGCGAGCATCTGCCTGCCTCTGTCGAAGGCCACCTGAGGGTCTTCAAAGTTTCCCCCGTCGGAAAAGCTGTCCGGAGTGCAGTTGAGAACACCCATGAGCAGAGGCGATTCCCCGAATGCCAGACTTCCTTCCGGAAGCGAGATTTCCCAGGAGCTTCGGCGAAGAGTGTCCAGCAGGGAAACGACGGAGTCCGCCAGAGCTTTCAGGCCGAAGGGTTGGCGGGCCAATTTCCGGGGAAGCTCCCGCAAGGTGTTTTCATTGGCGATCAAATGGACGGACACTCGCTCGGGGCGGCCCAGAATCACTTCCCGGTGATTCGAGCATTCTCCGCCGAGGGCGAGCATTTCCTGCTTCAGGATATTGGCTGCCGGGGCCTTGATGTCGTCCAGGCGAATGACCAGGGCATCGGCCTTCCGATGCATATAGGCCGCTCCCGCAGTGTCTGCGCCGGAGGAGCGGAGAAGCTGGGCGAGTTCCTGTCCCCTTGCCCGGATTTCGCGCGGGGAGTTCATCAACCCTCGTCGTCGAAAAGGTCCAGCGAAGGGCCGGGTTTTTTGCCGTCCGTCTTGCCGTCCGGGGGGGCTTCTTCCCCGGATTCCGGATCCCCATCGGAGAGGGGATCTTCCTTTTCCTCGCCTTCCAGTTGGTCGGCCATTTCCAGAACGGCATCCACCTTTTCCGTGGTGCTCATGGCCATGTCGCGCTCCACGCGCCGACTCTCCTCCAGAGCTTCCCGGTCGAAGGGCGCGAGTTCCTCGCCCTCCAACAGTGCGCGGGCTTCCTCGCCGCTAAGGGTTTCCCTTTCCAGAAGCGCTTCGACGAGTCGATGCAATCCTTCCTCATTCTCCGAGAGGATTTGCGCGCACCGTGCCTCGCAGCTTTCCACGAGCTTGCGAACCTCTTCGTCAATCACCTGGGCTGTGTGCTCACTGAAGTTGCGAGACTGGCTGAAGGACCTTCCCAGGAAAACCGTGTCCTGGTTTTCACCGTAAGAGATGGGACCGAGAGGGTCGCTCATACCCCACTGCGTGATCATCTGGCGAGCCACCTGGGTGATATGACGAATGTCACCCGAGGCGCCATTGGTCATCTGCTTGAAGATGAGTTTCTCGGCGCAAAGTCCGCCCAGAGCCATGGTGATGTTGTCGAGCAGGTAGTCCTTGTCACGCAGGAAGGTGCTGTCTTCCTTCGGAAGGAAGTAGGTCACACCTTCGGCGCTTCCGCGAGCGATGATCGTCACCTTGTGCAGGGTTTCTGCGCGGGGGAGCATCATCCCGGCAATGGCGTGCCCGGCCTCGTGGTAGGCGATGATGCGCCGGGTCTCCTCCTGGATGACACGGCTCTTTCGCTCCGGACCGAGAAGAACCTTGTCCTTGGCGTCTTCCATGTCGCTCATGTAGACACGGTCATGGTTACGTCTTGCGGCCAGCAGCGCGCCTTCATTGACAATGTTCGCCAGGTCTGCGCCGCTGAGTCCCGGCGTGCTCTTGGCCAGCACCTCTACATCGACATCTTCTGCGAGAAGCGGGATTTTGCGAAGGTGAACCTTCAGGATTCCTTCGCGCCCCTTTACATCGGGCATATCCACGACGACCTGCCGGTCAAAGCGACCGGGGCGAAGAAGAGCGGGGTCGAGTACATCGGGCCGGTTGGTCGCGGCCAGCAGAATCACACCTTCACTGGTATCGAAGCCGTCCATCTCGACCAGAAGCTGGTTCAGGGTCTGTTCTCTCTCATCATGTCCGCCTCCGAGTCCGGCACCGCGCTGACGGCCCACGGCATCCAGTTCGTCCACGAAGATGATGCAGGGTGCATTCTTCTTGCCCTGCTCAAAGAGGTCGCGCACGCGGCTGGCACCTACGCCCACAAACATCTCCACGAAGTCCGAACCACTCATCTGGAAAAAGGGAACGCGGGCTTCGCCGGCCACAGCCTTGGCGAGCAAGGTCTTGCCGGTTCCGGGAGGGCCGACCAGAAGAACTCCCCGGGGAATGCGGGCGCCCATTTTCTGGAACTTCTTCGGGTCGCTGAGGAACTCCACGATTTCCAGCAGTTCGACCTTTGCCTCTTCCACTCCGGCGACATCCTCAAAGGTGATGACCGGTTTGTCGCCTCCCACCAGCTTGGCGCGGCTCTTCCCAAAGCTGAAGGCGCGATTGCTTCCTCCCTGCATCTGTCGGATAAAGAAGAACCAGAGAAGGATCAGAAGCAGGATAGGTCCCCAGGCCAGGAGCATCGTGCCCCAGCGGAAACCCGGCTCGCGGGTTTCGATCTGGATGGGCATTTCATCACTGCTGTGCAGGCGAATGGTTTCCAGAAGATCCGGAGAGTCGAAGGGAAGAGTCAGCCGGAAGTTCTTCGTTTCAATGGGATCCTTGCCCTTGCGCTCGAGGTCAATCGACTCCCGGAAACTGCCCCGGATCCGGCTTCCGTCAAAAAGCACGGACTGGAGGTTGTCCCTCTCCAACTGTTTCATGAAGGCAGAATAGGAAACCGGATATTCCGACCCTCGGCCGACGGAGGAAAACTGGTAGGCCAGGATCATCAGAATTACCATGATGAACCAGAAACCGAGAGTTCTCGTGGGGCGGGGAACGCCTCCCTTGGGCCCTTGTCCTTTGTTGGGTTCGCTCATTTTACTCCTGAGGAAATCAGATCAGACTCGGGTCCAGGACCGCGAGAAAAGGCAGGTTCCGGTACAGCTGATTGTAGTCCAGGCCGTAACCCACCACGAATTCGTTGCTGATGGAAAAGCCGACCCGCTCGACCACTACATCCACCTTTCGGGCCTCCACCTTGTCGAGAAGGCTGACGACCTCAAGGCTTGCGGGCTTTCGCATTTCGAGATGCCTGCGCATGTACTGGAGAGTAAGACCCGAATCCACAATGTCTTCCACAAGAATCACATGGCGGTCTTCGATGTCCTGATGCAGGTCCTCCAGAATGCGAACCGTCCCCGAGGATTCGGTTCCCTCATAGCTCTTCACGATCATGAAGTCGATCTCGTGCGGAATCTGCAGGGCGCGGGTCAGGTCGGCCATGAAGACATAGGAACCCTTGAGGATGCCGACCAGTAGAGGGCGCTTGCCCTCATAGTCCCGGGCCAGTTCCTCTCCCATCTCCTGAACTTTCTCCCGGAGTTGGTCTTCGGTGATCAGAACGCGCGCAAACCTGTACCCGGAGTGAGTCATGACAGCTACCGCCTGAGGCATCGGGGCTCCTTGTGATAGGTCTTCTCATATTAGGGAGAAGCGGGCTTCCAGTCCAGACAAAGGGAGGATTTTGTCTCTTCATTCACGGATGATTTCTCACTTCGTCCCAGTCCACTAACCCAGAGGAGCCGGTCTTCGGCATCCAGAAGGACAATCGTGCGGCTTCGAAGTTCCCTGGCCAGCTTCCGGTCCATGAGAAAGTCCGAGAGTTTCCGGTGTCCATGGAAACCGAGAGGCTGAACCTTCATTTGCGGCAGAGGGTTCATCAGGCGTAGTGGCCAGCTCAGGTTGCCGGAATCAAGGACCAGGGACAGGTGATCCCCGGGAAGTTCGGCCCTACCTGCTTCTTCCCGGACATGAAGCTTCCAGTTTCCCAGTTCCAGACTCCCCTCCCGAGGGACCTTCAGGCCTTCTTCGGGGAGTTCGCCAAGGGGGATGGCGGCCTCCGGCTCGCAGGCGAGAAAGATCTCATCGGCCGTGAACTTCGCTTCCAGTTTCCCGGGCAGTTCCAGTGTGCGACCCGTGAAGTCACTGCGGTTGGACTCGAGAAGCCTCTCAATCGCCTCGTCGCTGCTTTCCCCCAGCTCTCCCAGTTCACGGGCCAGAAGCCAGGCCGAGAGGGCTTCGGGAGCGGAGGCCAGTGTTCGTCGATCGAGAACCCGACCCTTCCCCAGGCTCCGGATCTTCGGCCCGCGCCCGGCCTCAAGTTCTGCATCCAGGAAGCGGACGATTCTTTCGGCCTGCCGAGCGGTTCGTTGGGCCGGTTTCAGTGGATCCACCCCGGTTTCCTCCTGCAGGAAGGGCAGAATCCGTCGCCGGAGCAGGTTTCTTCGCAGGGCGATGTCCTCGTTTGCAGGATCCTCCAGCCAGCTTCGGCCGCTTTCGCGCAGATAGTCCCGTAGTTCATCGCGCTTGAAAGGAAGCAGGGGGCGGTGGAGGGTGACTTTTTCGGAGAGCTTTCTGGATCCAGGCAAGGTGGCCAGTCCACGAAAACCGCTGCCCCGAAGGAACCAGAGCCAGAGGCTCTCCGCACGATCTTCGCCATGATGACCGGTGAGGACAAAACGAATCCCCCGCTCTTCCGCAGCCTTCCGCAGGAAACGGTAGCGGGCCTCACGGGACTCCGCCTCACGGTTTCCCTTGCCGGGGAGCTCCAGTTTTGCGGACAGGAAGTCCGCACGCAGATCCTCGGCCAGAGCGCGAACGAAGTCGGCCTCGGCAGCAGAGCCCTCTCTCCATCCGTGATCCAGATGGCAGAGTGTCAGCTTGGGATAGCCCGCCTCATGGAGCAAGCAGGCCAGAGCCACCGAATCTCCGCCTCCCGAGCAGGCCAGAAGCAGGGTTTCCTCTTTCGGAAGATTCGGATGAAAGCGTTTCAGCAGGGAGTAAGCCATAGGCCAGACTGGCACGGCTCTTCGGGATTGGCAAGAGCGGGGAGCTTTTTCTTGCCTGACTTGTCACGCGGAGTCATGATCCGCCCATGAAAATCTATACGAAGAATGGCGACAAGGGCGAAACCGGACTGAGCGACGGGATGCGTGTGGCCAAGGATGACCTTCGGGTGGAAGCCTATGGAACGGTCGATGAGTTGAACGCCACGATCGGGGAGGCTCGCAGCCTGGAAATGGAAGATTCGCTGGGTGAGATCCTCTTGCGAATCCAGGGAGATCTGTTTGCCCTGGGCAGTGAGCTTGCGTCTTCGGACTCTGACAAGGCTCCCGCACGCCTGGATCCTCATGCCGTCCTTGCTCTGGAGAGCTGGATTGATTTGGCCCAGGCGGAACTCCCACCCCTTCGCAATTTCATCCTGCCGGGAGGATCGCCGGCCGCCTGCGTACTGCATCGAGCGAGGACGCAGTGCCGAAGGGCAGAGCGCCGCGTGGTGAGCCTGTCCCGGGAAGCAAAAACGGACGGGACTTCCCTAGTCTACCTGAACCGACTCTCCGACCTTCTCTTCGTAGCCGCAAGGCTTTCCAATGAAATAAGCGGGACGAAGGAAGACCCCTGGACTCCCTGAGCAATGGAGGATGATGAAAGGCTTTTTTGAAGACGGAAGCTTCGATGGATACAGCGTTCTGGTCACCGGCGGAGGAACGGGTCTGGGTCTGGAGACCTCCCGCCTCTTTGCCCGGCTCGGTGCAAAGGTGGCGATTGTCAGCCGCAGTGAAGAGCATCATTCGGACTTTCTGGGCGAGGCGGAGCGTGAAGGCTGGACAGCTGCGGCTCATGTCATGGATGTTCGTGAACCGGATCGCGTGAACGAGGTCTTTGCCGCGGTAGCCGCAGACTTCGGGGGTCTGGACATTCTTGTCAACAATGCCGCCGGCAACTTCATCCGCCCGAGCATGGATCTCCCCCCGAAGGGCTGGAAGGCCGTAATCGACATCGCACTTTCCGGGGTCTTCTACTGTTCACAGGCCGCCGGTCGCATCATGCGCGAGCAGGACCGGATGAGCAGCATCGTCAACATCATCGCACCCTATGCCGAGACCGGCGCGCCGGGGGTGGTTCATTCGGTGACGGCAAAGGCCGGAGTTCTTGCCATGACGAAGACCCTGGGCGCTGAGTGGGCAGGCTACGGCATCCGGGTCAATGCGGTCTCACCCGGAGCCTTCGAGTCCGAGGGAGCCGGCTCCCGGCTTTGGCCCTCTGAGGAAATCCACGAGGCCATCCGCCGCCAGGTTCCCATGAAGCGTTTTGCGAGCGCAGAGGAAATCGCCCGCGCCGTGGTGATGGTGGCCTCTCCCCAGGCCGACTACATGACCGGCGCCAGCCTCACGATTGATGGAGGCATGTGGCTGGGTCGCGGGCTGCATGGCGACCTGGATCCTTCGAAGCTCAAGCGGAAGGCTTAGCGGGGGGAGTTGGCCTCTTTGTCAGATTTGCCCATGTAGTGTGCGGTGGGCCCTTGCTTCTGTAAACTTCGTGTACGCAGCAGCTTAGGGAGTATTTAGGAGTTTTTTCGGGTTTTGGGCGACGGAAATCCGTAGATCAACGGTTTCTTGGAGGTACATTAAATGAAGAAGTTCATTTTGACTCTGACTTCGCCTGTTCTGGTCGGTCACCGTCACAAGAGTAGTCTCAGCGCCTGGAGCAACTCCTCGGAGTACGAAGCGGGGTCTACGGTATTCATCACTCTGGACGGTGGAAGCCATCTGGAGTCGACAACGCCGGTGACCATTCATGTCACCGCGCCGACCTCGGTTCCGGAAGGGCCGGGGCCTCTGGTTTCCGCCTGGAGTGTCATCAAGTCACACTACTGATTTCGAAAGCCCTTCTTGCTTGCTCAATGGATGCCGGTCTTTTGACCGGCCTTTTCTTTGGCAGGGAGAAGTGGAGGTCTGGCTACGCCCTCTTGACTCCCCGGGGACAGAGCGTTACTTTCTGCCCCATGAATTGGCGGCTTAGCTCAGCTGGTTAGAGCATCGGAATCATAATCCGAGTGTCCGGGGTTCGAGTCCCTGAGCCGCTACCGGATTTGGCGCAAGCCAGCGATTGGAATAGTCGCTGGCTTTTTCTTTGTTCCCCCTGATCGAGCGACATCGACGATTGATCGGACAATAGACCATAAAGCACCGCTACTGGGGCACTTACCACCACAGTTTGAATCGGAGATCATGGCGTGATATAATTGTCAATAAATAACCAGTTAGATCCACCTGTGCTGAACCGGAGTTAGTGAAAGGGTGGTAGGGGTGGAGATGCGAAGCTCAAACCAGGAGGTTTCGGAATGCGCTTCTGTGCTGCGTCCATGATAACCTTACCCCTGGCGACGGTCTTCTTGATCGCCCTGCCTGCGGTGGCGTCCGCATCGCATGATGCGTTGCCTCTGCGGGGTCGAGTCCACCCGGGTGGAGTGCCGTCTCTCTGCTGAATGCGCCAGGTGAACTTTCACGAGCTAAGGGCTATCGCTGCGGGTGTAATCTGCAGTATAATTATGTCACAATAATGATGATATAATTTACGGCGAATGGCGTTTAACTGCAGTAGCACCTGACGCGGCTCTCTGCATACAGTTCGCCCCTATCAAAGGATCTGAAGGAGGCTTTCCATGCCCAAGCGGCTCAAATTCCAAAACCCCGTGGCGAGGAGCATTCCGCTCCTGACCATGATCGCCACTCTCCTGCTGCCCGCTTCGGTCGGCGCTGCCTGGACCGAAGGCGATGACCGCATCCTCAGTCTGGACGAAGCCATGGTCGAACTCGGTGGCGATCGTTCCGTCAGCCTGCGCAGCAGTCTCCCCGGCGACACTCCCATCGTCCTCATGGACGGAGACGGGAATTCGATTCAAGGTAGCAAGGCCCTCGCGGTCGCTCTCGTACAGAGCGGACTCTCGTTGCGCGCGGACGGTGACATCGTGAGCAGCCATGCCTTCACGGAACGCGAACGAGCGGAACGGCGACGCTATCCGCAGTTCTCCATCGCTCCGTCCGCTCGCGCCGACGACGCGATCAACGCGGGGGGCGCGGTGCTCTACGGCAAGACCTATGCGCCGCCCTTCCGCATTGAAGTGATCCAGGGCGAGATCCGCCTCAATCAGGTGACCATCTATCCCGCGCCGGGGCCTTCCGCGGCCGCGCCCAAAGCGACAGCCGCTCAGATCGAAGCGCACCAGCGCAACGAGGCCCTGTTCGCAGCCTACGATGCTGAGAAAAACGCACGCGGCGCCCAGGCCGCTCGCGAGGCCGTGAGCGCAGGCATCGCGAGCGACTCGCGCTTTCAGTCTTCTCGCTGGCTAGATGACGGTTCCCTGACCGTCGTGATGCCGGATGGGACCGAAGAGACCTTCCGTTTCGACGTCGAGCAGCGTGAGCCGGATGCCAACAACGACAGCGTCATGGCCGAACATCTGAAATCCCTGGCCGACGATCTGCGAGCTGCCCTGGAGAGAGATTACACAGTGGTAGCGGGCGCAAGCTACGTGACGACAACCTCGAGCATGGACGCCGGCAGTCTTCGCCGCCGCGTCGATGAGATCCTGTACTCGGCCGAACCGGAGGCGCTCAAACTGGCGCGCCTGCATGTAATCACAGGCCACCGCGAAGCGGCCGCCGACCTACTCTACCTGCGTTAGGAAAGGGGGAAGACAATGAAAACGATGCGAACTCTAAGCGCGCTGCTTCTGCTCACCGTAGTCCTCTTGGCGGGGAATATGGGCGAGGCTCTGGCCGGCGCGAATGAAACGCCGGGCAGGGGTTTCAAGCCCCATTGCTTCGGCTCCTACTCCACCAACCTCTTCGAGTTTGGCGGAACCGATATCGGCATCTTCAAGACCTATGTGACGGGGTTACAGCACTACGCCCAGGGCGCCGCCTACTCCGACGCGACCTTGGATCTGACTTCCGGCGGGGCAGGCATCTCCAACTTCTTCACGTTCTGCACGGACAAGAAACACGACGTGATGCTCGTGACCGCCCACGGTATCAACGCCCCCGCGACGCTGATCGAGCAGTACATCAAGACGCCGGCGGGTCTCGCCGCGCGCGATTCCGTTTTCACTTACTGGAACGGTATCCTTGCGGCCGGTTCCATCCAGAAAGGCAACTGGGCCGGCTACTACTCCATCGATGCAACCCAGGCGTTCTACACGAACTACTTCCAGACACCCCAGGCCTTTGCATGGTGGGCCACCTGCTGGTCGAGCCTGCTCAGCATGACGGCCTCCACCGAAGCCCGATGCTATCTCGGCTACAACCAGGTAGTCGCAAGCAGCAAGTGCTACTGCGACGAGCGGGACATTCTAAAGAAGATGAACGGGTTCAGCGGCCAGGCGTTACGGCCGCTCGGGCCCGCCTACGCGGGCATCAACGGCCGCTGTACACCCGGCGGCGCGAACCTGATCGCTCAGGGCAAACTGAACACGACCCTGTCACCCTCTGTCACAGGCAACGCTCCCCAACATATCGTCTGCGAGTTTACTCCCGGATTCGTCTCCTTCGACACGAGCCTGGACGTCACCCGGCCCCCCAGCTCAGTGGTGGTCGCAAGTGGCGACGGCTTGCTCATCAACCATCAATGGATAGGCGACGACTTCATCATTTTCGACGTTCTTCCCCTCGTCCCCACTCCGTTCATCGTATATAACGTCATCGAGAACATGGCGCGGAGCAAGGCGAACATCGCGCGCCTGGACGGCAATACGGACCCACCTGTCAATGCTCTCGGCCCCAACCGCGACGACTACGTCTGGTATACCTTTTGCCCCTCCGGCGTTCCTTCCCTCAATGTTCTCGATCCTATTTGCGTCGTCCCCGTGATCTCCGGGGATTCCGTCACGGTCGTGACGCCCGTGGGCAACAACTCTCTCGATCAGAATCTGACCGTGACCATGACCCTGGAAGATGAACTCGGCTGGTACAATGGGGGTCCCCTCGTCCTGAACATCCCGGCCGGCGAGGCCCTAATCCCCGAGTGGGAACTTTACGTTCCCCCGATGCTGCCTTCAGAAGTCACAAATCCCATTTTCATATTTGCGGAGGCTTCTGATAGTATTTTGGGGTTTGCGACAGAGGAATTAGTGGTGCGGCCTTCTGTCGGAGCGACTTTCGCCAGTTCTGCCTATGGCCATCCTTTAGAAGTCCAGCCTACCCCGCTGGACATCCGCATAGAGAATTTCACCGAGAGCACCCTCAATTTCGAGAACGTCATCTATGAATCCGACAGCGGCGCTGGCTGGCAGGTCTTCCCCGAGGACCCGGAGTTTGCGACGATCGGGCCGCGTGAAGTTTTCTACGACCAGATCTACTTCATGCCCCCGGAGGGGGCGCTCCCCGGCGACAGCGCGCCTCTGGTTTTCTCCGCAGAGATCAACGGCAATCCCACTCAAATTCAGGTGGGCGAACTCAAAGTCGGCGTTCCGATCGAAATAGTAGTCCTTGAGCTGGTGGGATTCGTGCCGGGCAACTCCTCAGCCAGTATGACCTTTAGTCTCACCAACAATACTACTTCGATTGGTCTGTTTGATTTGAATGTGGAGGCGAACAACAGCCTCGGACTGCCCACAGATGTGCTCGTTCCGCCATTCATCGAAGCGGGGGAGACGGTAGCGTGTAGTCTCTTCGTCGCTATTCCGAACGATCCTGAGCTTGTCGGATTAACCGGCACGATCGATCTGAACTTCATTGATTGCTGCGGTTTTAATTTTGAGGAATCTCTCAACTTCATCATCTCCCCGGCTGTGGAAATCATACCCCTCTTCCTGGAGGTTTCATTTCCCCTGATCACGGGCGGTTCCCAGGCAGAGTCCTTCCCTCTGCCCTGCACATTAGTGAACCGATCCGAAGTGGACCTGGTGTGCCATTTGGAGACGGACTCCCCGGAAGTTCCGCTCGTGCCGATCGAGATCGTGGAATTAGTCCTGATCTCCGAGACGCCTTTTGAGGTCCCTCTCCGGGCTATTTTGCCCGTGAACACGGCGCCTGGGAGATATCAGGCGGAAATCCGCGTATCTTCGAACGATGAGGGTCCCCGGGGAATCGGGGATACAACCTTCGAGTTCGAGATCGAGGTTTCCAATCCCGTCGTCGTGGATATGCACTCGCGCGGCGCAGCGGGTGAGGCAGGCGAGACCGTGATCGTCGGTGCAACGATCCACAACCTACGAGAGGATGCGCCCATGAGTGGCGCCTATGAGTGGTCCGATGAGCGTGACTGGCTACTCGGTGATCTGATCGGTAGCTATAACCTGCCTCCGGGCGGAAGTGACTCTCTTGTGGTCGAACTGCTGTTACCATTGAATTTCTCGGCGGCAGCCGACTCCGATTCGGTCACCCTGCGTGCGGACATGGTCTACGACTCGGGAAGCACCTCTGAGAGCTGGGCTTCCATCCGGGTGATTGTCCTCGCGGATAGCCTCACCTCGGTGCCCGAAGATGGAGTCCCCACCCTTGAGCGACTCGAATCGGTCTATCCGAATCCCTTCAATCCCCAAACGAGGATTCTCTTCCATCTGGTCGAGGCGGGCAGGATTGAAATTGCAGTCGTGGATATTGAGGGTCGCAGAATCCGGGTTCTTGAGAAGGGGGAACGGGAGGCTGGCTCCCATGAGATCGAATGGGACGGGCGGGACGGCGACGGGAGGACCGTTGCCAGCGGTGTCTATTTCGTGGTGCTGACAACGCGAGATGGCCGCCACAGCTCGAAAGCAATCCTCCTGAAGTAGTATGGAACGGCAGTTGTCAAGCTGAGATGAGCCCCGGATCCGGGTTTCGGTCTGGGGAAAGGAAATATTTTGACCTTCGCCCGCACTTTCACCTTGCTTCTGTCCCTGACCACGATTGCCTTTGCCTACGACAGCGAATGGCCCCCCCTTAAGGATCCCGACGCCAGCGACCCCACGCCTGCTCCGGGTCTTGAGATGGGGCACATCGCAATCACGATTCCGACCGAGTTCGGAGCCTGGTTCCAGCACATACACATCAACGACTGGGGTGAGTTTCCTCTCGGCGTGGCTTTTGGCGACCTCGAGGGTGCTGACGAACAGCAGGATCTGGATCTTGTCCTCTACATGCGCGACGAGATTGTACTCTGCGCACGCCTCGATGTGGACTTCCAGACCGAGACCGGCGTGCTCACGCCGCTCTGGTGCTGGAAGGTGCCGGGCGCCCCGGCCGACCCACCCTCCGCTTCTCACACAGGCAATTTCGCCACCAATCCCGTGATCTGGGATCTGAATAGCGACGGTGAGTGCGAGGTAATCCTGGTGGCGCCCAAGCAACTCGACGGCGGTGACTGGGGCCGGGCGATCTACGTGCTGAAGAGCGACCCCGACGGGGTGCCCGGCGATTTCAGCGTGCCGCCGCCGATGATACTGGCCGAGAGTCCCGCAGGAACCTACAGTCAGACCTCGGAGGTGCTCGACCGCATTGGAATCTGCAAGGTCCGGGACGGGGACTCGCCCAGAAACATCGTTTCCAACGACCACAGTGGCGTCTCGCTGAGCATCTGGTCCCTTGCATCCAACGGCCAGGGCGGTTCATATCTGGATATGCTGCATCGCGTCGAATGGTCGCCTCCCAAGACCCACGAGTACAACTGGCTGGACGTCGACGGCGATGGTTTCGACGAGTTTTTCTGGGACGGCATTCTGGACTTCGTGGATGCCGGTCCCGACAGTGCCGAGCCCTCCAACCCCGACGACCCACTGGCCGGTGTCTGGCGCTGGCGCAGTGGCATCGGTGAGAACTGGAACCATCAAGACCAGATGTTCGGCTTCGATTTCGATCCCGACCACCCCGGCCTGGAGATTGTCAGTCTGCCGGAATTTGACTGGATCGACCTCGATGGCATCCCGCGCCGCGCCGTGGACACGCTTTGGGACCTAGACGGCAACATCCTGCGCGAGAACGCAGACTGCCCCCACCACCATCTCCAGGCCGCCTACTGTGGCAACTGGACCGAGAGCCGCGACGGCTTCGAGATCATCTTCGTTCCAAAGAGTTTCAGCGCTCCCACCGTAGGTGGCGGCGAGACATGGCTGGCCGGTGCCTTCTCCGTGGACATCCAGCAGGAGGAACTGACCCTCGATGGTGCCTATTGGAAGGTGGCCGATCTGGGTTATCCCGGCAATCACCCCAAGCGCGCCAGTGGCCCCGCGAAGGAGATGGCTCCCATCGACTGGGATGGAGACCGCAACCGCGACGAGATCCTCAACGAGTGCTGGGAGTGTTTCTACATCTGGAGAATGGGCGAGAAAGGCGATTGGGGCGAACAGCCTCCATCCGGCATGCCAGACGAGCAGGAAGTCCAGAATCCATGGACCGAGGAGGGCTACGAGGTCTGGTGGGATTTCTACCAGGGTTACAATGGCAATGAGGTAGATAGCAAGGGCTGGAATCACGGTGGAGCCGGTCTCTACACCCATTACTTCGAGAAACTGGGCGAGGCCTATCCCGGCCACGCTAGCTATATCCTGACCGCCTATGATGCCGGGAAAGACTACCGCGAGGAGGCGCTCGCCGTCACGCCGCTGGCGGTGAACGTCTACTTCAACCGCAGACCAATTCCCGCCGGGCATCAGGCAGCGTCGCCCAATACGGATCCGGACTATCGCCTGTTCCGCATGGCCGGCATGAACTGGCCGTATGCTTACGCGCCCTCGGACATCACCGGAGTGGACGACAGCACGCCATCGGCGCCGACAGTCGCCCGACTGCACCCGAACCACCCGAACCCGTTCAACCCCCAGACCACACTGCAGTTCACGCTCACCGAAGCGATCGAGATCCGGCTGGCGGTCTACGACCTGCGCGGGCGGTTCCTAGCCCTTCTGGCGACCGGGCCCTGGGGTGCTGGCACCCATGCGATCACCTGGGACGCTTGCAATGCTCAGGGACGGGAGATGGCGTCGGGGGTCTACCAGGCGCGCTTGACCGCAGGTGGTGTCGTGGAGAGTCAGAAGCTGGTGCTCGTGCGTTGATTCTGCGCCTTCGATCCCCCGATCAGCCTGTGTCCGTTGAGGACTGTAAGAGGCTTCCGGCATGGAAGATGCAGCCGAGTATCCAGTGTTGCCCATAAATGTCGGCAGATCCTGTATAATTAAGAATCGCAGATCGAAGGGGGATTCATGGTAACACGAATCACCATAATACTGTCCATAATGGCGATCTCCTGCCTCGCCCAGCCGCTGCGCCACGGAGCAGGCGGTGCGGGCTGGCTGCATGCAGGTGCCTTCCATCCCGTCGATTCGGACGTTCTGGTCATAGGACTGGACGTTTCCGGCATATGCCGCAGCGATGATTCAGGCACAAACTGGTATCCCTGGAACGAAGGGCTCGCCAACATTCACGAGGCGCAAAGCAACTACATCGAGGACCTGATCGGCGTCGATGCGGAGGGCTGGACGGGTTTCTATGCGGCCACGCGAGGAGGGCTCTTCAGAGCGCGGGAGGACGGTGCCTGGGAGTGGCTCACACCGCCTCCGGATTTCACCTTCGATTCCGAATTGTTCTACAGGCCAGATGTCATCTCCTTCGCCAGCCTGGATGTGAACCTCGAGTTTGACCGGCTCGTAGCAGGTGCGGGCAGGTTCCGCTGGGGCAAGACAGAGGAGTTCGAGAGCTATCCAGGCCTGGCCGACAGCCTCTTTCTGCCCTGGAGCGGAGGACCTGCGGATCAGTGGAGCGTGTGGAGCCTGGATCCCTCCGATCCCGCGCCCCTACCCTCGCCTCTGGGCGACTGCCGCTTCGGATGTGCGCGCGACGTGGCCTGCAGGAAGCTCGACGGCGTAGATCATGTTGCCGTCGCCACACCGGAGGGAATCTTCCTCTACGACGGTTCGGTATGGATGAGCATCGCCGACATGCTCTATTCAGATTATGGTCTGGATTGCTGGAACCTTCGCATGACCCGTCGCGGCAGCCTATACGCAGCCATGGTACGCATGCCGGGAGCGGCTGCGCCGAGCGGACTCTACCGGATCGCGGACCTCCGAGAAAATCTTGTCTGGGAATGGCTGGGCGACGGCACGCCTCTGGAACCCGACGGCTTCACGATGGCGCAGACGGGATCGCAGAGCAGCCAGGCCTTCGCTTATCTGGGAGTCGTCGAAGGCGAGGGGGGCGCAGAGGATATCCTCTATCTGGCCGCGCGTGACGGTCTCGACAGGCGGGGAGGTCTCTATCGTGCCGAATTTTCGCCCGACGAACCCGGCTCTGACTGCACATGGATGCACAAGGTCTGGAGGGAGTCCGACGAGGCCTTCTGGCAGGCCGATGCCGCAGGCGCCTTGTCGCCCCTGGATCCGGGCTGGCTGACGCTCTGGAAGGGGAACATCCTTTTCCCGCCGGAGATCGCCCCCTCCAATCCCGACCGTTTGTTGCTGAGCATCCAGGGCAGGCTGCATCTGAGTGAGAACGGCGGCCACGCCTGGCGGCAGTGCTACTCGGAGGTCAATGGCGACTGGGCGGAAAGCCTCGGCTATGACGAACTGGTCACGCAGGCGATCGGCTTCCTCGATGACGGTCGTGCAGTGCTGGGTAATGCCGATCTCGGTGCCCTGATCAGTCGCGACTCCTCACTGGACGGCTGGAAGTGGTTCTATCCCCTGGTGGACCGCGACACGACGCATGAGACCGATGCCGCCTACAATCGTGAGGTAGCAGAAATCGTCGTGCGCCCGGACTGGCTCGGCCAGGGCGAGGACGGCCTGTTCATTCTCTGTACCGACATCACTCACCATGGTGCGCCGAGCAAGATCATGCGCGCCTGGCCCGGAGAGAGCGAGAACTGGATCAACCTTACGCGCGATCTCGAGACCGAGAACAAGTTCATTCCGACCTTCTGTTTCGCCGGCGACAGCGTGATCTTCGCGCCCTATCTCGAATCGTCGGGTCCCTGGGGACCCGGATCCACCCTCGCGGCCACGGGTCTTCTACGCGGACGCTACGAGGGAGGCAACTGGAGCTGGGAGACCGTGAACTCCGGTCTGGGGCTTGGCTACGGCTGGAATGCGCTCGGCAGTTGCGTCCTGCATCACGAGGCGAGCGGGCGGATCTTTCTCTCGAGCGAACTGCTCAAGACCCCCCAGGGAGACGGGCCCGGTGGTATCTACATGCTTGACTCGCCCGAAGCAGACCAGTGGCAACTCGTCTTCGGTGTGACTGGCGACTGGAAGAACTTCCAGTCCCTTGCGCAGTCCGCCGATGGCACGCGCCTCTATGCGGGAACCCGCGGGCTGCAGGGCATGGGCTATGGGGGCGTGTTGCGCTGCGAGGATCCGGTGGGCGCGCCCGAGGACTGGCAGGTCATCGCCAACGGGGACAGTCCTTCCTTCGGCTTCGAGCTGCCCTTCTTCGGGATCGGCTGGTCAGAGATGGACGCGAACCGCAAGCTGACCGACATTCAGGCCCTGGCCGTCGATCCCCTCAATGCGGATATCGTCTTCGCCTCACAGAATTCTTCGCGCTTCCAGATTAGCGAAGGACTGTGGGTCTTCAACCTGGCCGGGGATCAAGGCTGGAGCAGACTGAACTACGGCACGCCCATAGCCCAACTCGGTGCGCAGGCACTTGAGTTCAGCCCCCTTGATCCCGTCCGGCTCGGCATCGGCACTGCTGGGATGCAGTTCTGGACGCTGCGGACCGATTCCCTGGGTGGATCCACGGGAGCGGGGACTTCCGGCGGATGGAATGGCCTTCACCTGCTTGCGGCGACCTGGAAGGGCACGCGCGCCGACATCCGCTACACCCTCGCGGCACCCGCGCCGGTCGAACTCGGGATCTACGACGTTCGCGGGAGGCTCGTCATCCGAAGGAGGGTCCCGCGGGCCGGCACCGGCGAGAACAGTCTGGCCTGGTTCGGCAGGGACGAGCGCGGCGAGCGGATGACCTCCGGAATCTACCTGCTCCGCCTGAGCGCGGCCGGCGCGGCAGCCAGCGGGAAGCTTCTGCTTTTGAGATAGAATCGCGACCGGCCCGACGAACCGGTCTACATGCCGCCGGCGAGCCACCGGCGACTCCGGTATCCGGCAAGGCCCGGGGCTCACTTCCTCCGCTTGCAGGCTTCCGACAGGAGCCGCAGCGCAAAGCGGATCCTCATACGCCAGACTGACTACAAGAGAGCGTCGATAATCGCATTCAGCGTGGCACTGGGCCGCATGGCTCTTTCTGCAAGCCCTGCGTCCGGCTGGAAGTAGCCACCGATGTCCTGGGCCTGCCCCTGTGCGGAGAGAAGCTCCGAAGCAATGAGCTCTTCCTGTCTTGTGAGTTCTTCGGACACTTTGAGGAAACGACCTTTCAGTTCGGCATCCTCATCCTGTGCGGCCAGAGCCTGCGCCCAGTAGAGAGCGAGATAGAAGGAGCTTCCCCGGTTGTCCAGTTCCTGGACCTTGCGGGACGGAGTTTTTTCCATTTCCAGGTAAGTGCCAATCGCCTGATCCAGCGTGGAGGCCAGAACTCCTGCCTTCCCGTTTCCGCGCCTTGCGATCAACTCAAGAGAGGGAACGAGAGCGCAGTACTCCCCCAGGGAGTCCCAGCGCAGGTGGCCTTCTGAGAGGAACTGCTGAACGTGTTTGGGGGCAGAGCCTCCGGCACCGGTTTCAAAGAGACCGCCTCCCTTGAGCAGGGGCACAATCGAAAGCATGCGGGCACTGGTTCCGAGTTCCAGAATGGGAAACAGATCGGTGAGGTAGTCACGAAGCACATTTCCGGTCACGGCAATCGTGTTTTCCCCGCGGCGGATTCGCTCCAGGCTGAAGCGCATGGCATCCTTGGGACTCAGGATGTGGATTTCCAGGCCCTCCGTGTCATGCTCGGGCAGATAGGTCTTTAGCTTCCGGATGAGTTCAGCATCGTGGCCCCGGGCTTCATCCAGCCAGAAGACTGCGGGAGTCTGCGAATCCCTTGCACGGCGAACCGCCAGTTTCACCCAGTCGCGAATCGACTCGTCCCGGGTCTGGCACATGCGGAAGATGTCGCCACTTTCCATGGCCTGCTCCAGGACCACTTCGCCCTGCTCATCCATCACGCGGAAGTGTCCATCAGCGGGAGCCTCAAAGGTCTTGTCGTGGGAGCCGTACTCTTCGGCTTTCTTTGCCATGAGTCCGACATTGGACACGCTTCCCATCGTGGACGGATCGAATTGGCCATTCCGCTGAGCGTCCTCGATGATTTCCTGATACATGGTCGCATAGCAACGATCGGGGATCAGGGCCAGGGTGTCCTGAAGCTCGTCAGCCCTGTTCCACATCTTCCCGCCATCGCGAACAACATTGGGCATGGAGGCATCAATGATGATGTTGTTGGGAACATGAAGATTCGTAATGCCCTTGCGTGAATCCACCATGGCAAGCGGCGGGCGAGTCTGGTAGACCGCTTCGATATCTTTCTCGATAGCTTCCCTGCGTTCTTCGGGGAGCTTTTGAATCTTCTCGAAGAGATCGGCCAGCCCATTGTTCAGGTTTACTCCCGCCTCTTCGAGGGCGTCAGCGTGTTTTGCCAAGGCTTCCTGATAATAGACCGACACGCAATGGCCAAACATGATCGGGTCGGAGACTTTCATCATGGTGGCCTTCAGGTGCAGGGACAGAAGAAGTCCCTCCTCCCTGGCAGCTTCCATCTCTTCGGCAAAATAGGCTCTCAGGGCGGCGACATTCATCGTGGAGCTGTCGATCACTTCACCGTCAAGCAGGTTCAGGTCTTCCCGAACCGTGCTGCTCTTGCCTTCCTTGTCTGTATAGAGAATGCTGCAGCGGCAATCGCCGACTAGCGTGTGGGACTTTTCGGAGGCGAAGAAATCCTTTTCCTTCATGTGACCTACGCGCGATTTCGAACCGGACTCCGGCCAGTCCTTCATCATGCGATGAGGGTTCTTCTGGGCAAACTTTTTCACGGAAATCGCCGCACGACGATCGGAGTTGCCTTCCCGAAGCACGGGATTGACGGCAGAACCGAGAACCCGCGAGAAACGCTCTCTCAGTTCCCGGTCTTCTTCGCTGTGAACCTCTTCCGGATAGTCGGGAATGTCGTAGCCATGGCTCTGCAATTCCCGGATGGCATCCTGCAACTGGGGAACCGTTGCACTGATGTTCGGGAGCTTGACGATGTTGGCCTCGTCGCTCTGGGTCAGTTTCCCGAGCTCCGCCAGATCATCCGGCACCTGCTGTTCTTCCGGGAGCCTTTCGGGGAAGAGAGCGCAGATCCTTCCGGCGAGCGAGATATTGCGGGTCTCTATCTCGATTCCCGTGCCCTGGGTAAAGGCACGCAGAAGGGGCAGAAGGGAGAAGCTGGCCAGGGCCGGAGCCTCATCGACAATGGTCCACATGATTTTCGAACTTGCCATGAGTGCTCCTCTACAGTGGGATTCTCCCTGAAAAAGAGGTTTTTCCCCTGATTTGCAAGCCTTACCCACGGGAAATCCGCATCTGCGGCCCATTTCGCCGCGGAAACTACTGGGCCTGTCTGGGTGGAGAGACACGGAGGCATGTGAAGCTTTGATAAGCCAAGCCCTACTGAAGGAGCATCATTCGCCGAACCATGACCTGCCCCCGATGTTCAATGCGATAGAGGTAGAGTCCGGAAGAGAGAGCGTCCGGGCGATAGTCAATCTCGTGGGCTCCGGCTTCGCGGAACTCATCGAGAATGACATCGACCCTGCGCCCCCGCACATCCATCAAGTCAATGCGAACCTGTCCCCGCTCGGCAATGCGAAAGTGGATCGAGGTTTCCGGGTTGAAGGGATTCGGAAAGTTCCGGGAAAGAAGCGGGCCCGGCAGGGAGTCGGCCTCCGTCGCGGTTCCCGATAGATGGATGAGTTGAACGCCATCGGGGTCGTTGCTCTCAATCAGAATGTCCGTATCGTAGGCACCCTCTTCCTGGGGCTCAAAGCCGAATCCGAGCACCTGCTTTTCTCCCGGCAATAGCGTGAAAGGCGTGCTGAGTTCGGGTTCCTCGTTCATGTCGATGTCCAGTCCCCGCAGGGAGAAGAACTCACCCGGATCGCTCAGGGACAGGATTTCCAGGGGATCGGCTCCCGTGTTGATGAGGGAAATCGGGAAACTGGCGCTGTAGCCTGCCTTGACCTCACCGAAATCATAGCCGGAGGTGGAAACCGTCAGGTTGACCTTCTCGGGCAAAAAGCCCTCCTCGAGCGTGTGGCTTGCAATGAGATTTCCGTTCGGGTCATAGGCCTCAAGAAGAACGGACTCGTCGCCATTGACCGTGACTTTTCCATAGTGTTCGTCGAAGTTCCCCTGCCAGATGTGCTGGCCTTCTCCGCTCCAGGTGAAGATACCGAAGACTTCCTGGTAGGCGACGACCATGGAGTTGGTTCTGTCGAGCCCGCCCGCCATGATTTCGGGGATCAGGGAGTTCTCTCCCTTGTCGATGGCAACCGTATGGGAGTCCCCGGTGATGAAGATCACATTCTCCACCTGATTCTCCACGATTCCATCGACAAGCCGCTCGGCGACAGAGGGAAAGCCGCTCCCGCCGTCGGATGCTTCAATGGCAACCGTAGCGGCCGAGTAGGAACCGATCGGTGTGTCCACCGGATCGAAACGGGGGTCGCCCTGAAAGCTGGCCGCCAGTTCCAGAACAGCCCGGTTGCCCGGGTTCCAGGTCATCGTGGAAACCAGAAACTTCCAGGTGGCCTCTGAACTGGCGAGCGCATCCAGGAGCCAGTTCATCTGGGTCTCTCCGAGAAGGCGATGCGATTCATCCGGATCGAAGCGGATCTTGACGGAGGGATCTTCCAACCATTCCTCATGGTAGCGGAATCCATTGCTGTTGGGATCTCGTTGCGTGCGAGTGTCGAGCATGAAGAACTCGGCATTTCCATATCGGAAGCTGTGGAAGACCCCTTCTTCCGGATTGGGCAGAGGGTAGCCCGGGAAGCAGTCCAGGTAGCCCTGAAGGCTGTTGAACTTCTCGGAATAGGAACCGTCGGAGTTGTTGTGCGTGTAGTCGTGGTCATCGTAGACATAGGCAAGGGGCAGGGTGTCGAAGATTTCATTCATGGGATAGTCGGGGTCGTAGCGGGTCTTGTAACTCTCCGTAACGCGCCCCGGGACCTGGTGGAAGTAGGGAGGGAAACCGTGATCCACTTCCCAGGCATAGTCGGGATAGGTCCAGTCTCCCAGGTGGACGAAAAAGTCCAGATCGGCTGCGTCCACTTCGGCCCAGATCCTGCCGTCATTGGAGGCGCCATCCGTGACATTCTGTTGCCCGCTGCCGAAGCCGAAGGAAAAAGACTCCGGCACGCTTCCCGGCTCCGGGAAACTTCGGAAGCTGCCCAGAGTTTCCGTCGCTTCTCCATCGAGAATGGCACGATAGGAGTACAGAACCCCCGCTTCGAGACCCGACACATCCACAATGCCGAAGTAGTCTTCGCTCCAGGATGTCGTGACCTCCGTGGAGACAATGGCGAGAGAGTAGTCGTCAATCACCGGACTGAGTTCGAAGTGGAAAGTACTGGAGTTGTCTGTGCGGATCACGATTCGAGCGGACTCGTGAGTGACCGCACCGACTACGGGACCATGAGTAATGGCAGCTTGCGCAAGGAGTGGCAGGAGCAAGAGAACGAGAGAGAGTTTCATGAATCCTCCAGGAGGGGAAATCATCACCGCCGCAGTGTAACACAGGAAGGCGCGGGAACCAGAAAAAGCCAAGTGCATTTCTTCCTGTCGCCTGTGCTATACTATGAAAACACTCGGGGCCAACCATGACAAGAATTCTGACAATCCTGCTTTCCCTGTCGCTTTGCGTCGGGCTCACCTTGGCTTCGACTGTGATCGAGGACTTTGAGTCGGGTTCCGTCATTCTCGAAAGCTATCCCGGGCAGGATCAGGCGCCTTCTTCCTGGGAGCTCACGACGCTGAACACCTGGGACAACTCCGACTACGCGCTTCGCATCTTCGGCAACAGCTGGAAACAGCAGATGATCCCGCCTTTCTCCCTACAGGATTCGATGACCCTTCAGCTTGCCGTCTATGTGGAAGGCATCGGCGAGATGCAGGCCATCGGTATTGGGGACGGCAGCCGGGAGCTTCTCTACACGGTTTCAGGAGACCAACTTCCCCAGGCCAGCAAATGGTGGACGGTGTATCAGGGGGCATTTTCTCCCTATGAATGGAAGACCTACCTCCTTCCCGTCGGGGAGGACTGGAGGGCGACCTGGGGAGAGGGTGGAGCCACGATCGACCGTCTCTTCTACATCAACGACGACGATGCAGGGCCGAGTGGAGCCACGGTCTTCGATGCGATTCTGGATGTGAGTGCAGATCTGCCGGTGGCACCGGTGGCGGAAATCCAGCGATTGATCAGGCACAGCCAGCGGGTTTCCCCCAATCGTGTTCGACTGGGGATCCAGTTTCTCGGACTGGTCAGCGATCCGGACTCGGAGTCTCATGATTTTGCCTGGGATTTCGGGGACGGGACTTTCAGCAGCGAGCAAAACCCCTGGCACGAGTTCACCGTGGAAGCGGGGCATCCCTATACGGTGACTCTGGAGGTTTTTGACCCGGAGGGGCTGTCGGGAGTAGACAGTTGCAAGGTGGCCGTGGACTCCGGTGAGGGAGACCTTCCGCTTACGGTGAACTTTGTGGGAGACATCATGACGGGGCGTTCCTATGAAAGTCCCGGCGGCATTATCGACACTCATGGGATCGAGGCTCTCTTTGCGCCCACGATGCCCATCTTCGGGGATGCCGCGGACCTCAGTGTCTGCAACCTGGAAGTTTCCTACACGGATCAGGGATCCCCGCATCCGACCAAGAGCGTGGTTTTTCGAAGCAGGCCGGAGAACATTGAGGGGGTTGTCTACGCGGGTGTCGATCTTGCGAATCTTGGCAACAACCACATCATCGACTACGGGGAAGCGGGAATGCTGCAGACCCAGGCTCTGCTGGATTCGGTGGGGATTCCCTGGGTGGGAGCGGGCACAGATGACTATTTCGCCCTTCGACCGAAGATCCTCGGGAGAAAGGGTCTCTCTCTCGCCTTTCTTTCCATGTGCAACCGCGATGGGCGTCTTTGGAACTACCAGCCTTTTCTCGATGCGGGACGAAGCAAACCCGGTTTCGGTTCTCTGATTCCCAAGAACCTGGAGAAGGCGCTCGAAGAGAGTCGACCGGTGGCGGATCTGAGCATCCTTCAGCTACACAGTGGGAGTGAGTATGAGACGGCCCCCCCGGATCGAGCGGGGCACTTTCATGGCAAGCCGCCGATTGAGGTCAGTGTTATTCACGAAGACGATGAGCCCTTCCACTTTCGCGTGGAGCCGAGCGAGGGAGATCGCGCGCTTCGACGTATGGCGATCGACATGGGCGCAGATGCAGTGATCAACCATCACCCTCATGTTCTTCAGGGTTTCGAGAGCTATCAGGGGAAACTGATTGCCCACAGTCTCGGCAACTTCATCTTCGACCTCTACTACCCCGAGACCATGCCGACCATGGTCTTGACCATGGAAATTGCTGCGGAGGGAATCGTGGGATATCGTTTCACGCCCTCCTGGATTGATGACTGGATTCCCCAGCCTGTTACGGGGAACCTGGCTCGCGAAATTCGGGATCGTCTGGCGGATTATTCCCGGGACATGGGCGTTCTGGTTTCTCCCCTTCCCGGTTCCGTGGAGGGTCGCATCCACCTGAATCCTGATGAGGTGAACAGCACGGTGTTCCCGGCGACAGTGACCACCACCTTGCAAGAGCAGGGAACTTACTATCAGAGCCCGCCTCTGGAACTTCCCGGCGAGGGTTGCCTTTCAAGGCTGGTTTCCGTGGAAGGTCTTTCACAGTGGGAGGTCTCCTGGGGGCGGGAGATTCTCTGGCATGGAGGATTTGAAGAGGAAGGGGCCAGCTTCTGGGATGACAACACGGCCGACGAGTGGCTTGACGACACCGAGTCCTGGAAGGGTCAGCGCTCTCTGGCGCTTCGCCGGGAGTCCGGCGCAGGGTCCTCGGTGGGAACGGACCTTGAGAAGCACCTTCCCTGCGATCCTGAAAAGCGACACAGCGCGCGCGGCTTCCTGAAGGCCCAGAATGCCGATGGCGCGAAAATGATGTTCCGCTTCTACGAGGGTCGTTACTCCTCTTCGCCACTGAGCAGCACGGATCTGGCGCTTCCCCTTTCGGGGGATTCGGACTGGCAGGAGCAATTCCGTGAACTTGCAACTCCTGTCAATGCGAGCTATTTCGAAATGCGATGTCACCTGGAAGAAGCGACTTCAGGCATTGCTCGCGCATGGTTTGACGAACTGGCCTGCATCGAATGGGAGCCCTGGCAGCCGGGCCCTCTTGCTCTGGAAATCCCGGCTCCGAACAACTATCGCTATCTTCAGATTCGCTCGTCTTCAGCACCGTCCGGTTCGGTGGTGCTCCATTTTGAGGAAACCCTCTTTGGCTCGCCCTTTACTTCTAGCCTTCCCCCGGAACTGCCTGCTCGAGCAACCCTGCTCGCGCCCTGGCCGAATCCCTTCAATCCGCAAACCCGCCTGCGCCTGAAAATCCCAGAAGGCGGGGGCCGGGTCGACTTGTCCATCCACGATGTCCGCGGGCGGAGGATCCTGGATCTTCACCAGGGAACCCTGGAAGGTGGAAGCCATGACTTCCTCTGGACGGGCAGGGACAAGAGCGGCCGCAGGCTTCCCAGCGGAATCTATCTTGCCCGCCTGAAGACCGAATCGGGAGATCTGCAGTCCCGGAAACTGGTTCTTCTCAAGTAGTCGTCTTCTTTATATCCACCGAAGCTCCAAACAGACGGTAGATGGCCGGCAGCACAAGCAGGGTAAGAACATTTGCAGAGAGAACCCCTCCGATGACTACCGTTGCCAGGGGTCGCTGGATTTCCGCTCCAATTCCGGTGTTCAGGGCCATGGGGACAAAACCCAGAGCCGCCACCAGGGTCGTCATGAGGATCGGGCGCAGGCGCATGAGAGCGCTTTGCTCGATGGCCGTTTCAAGATCCACCCCTTCATCCAGCAATCGTCTTATGGTGGACACCAAGACCAGTCCGGCCAGCATGGCCACTCCCGATACGGCTACAAATCCGACACCGGCGGAAACGGTAAAGGGCATCCCGCGCAGCAGGAGAGAAACAAGTCCTCCCAAAGCGGCAAAAGGAGCGCCGGTGAAAATGATGAGAGAATCGCGCAGGGACTTCGTGCTGCTGTAGAGCAGGAAGAAGACAAGAAGAAGCGCTAGTGGGACGACGAACATGAGTCGCAACCTTGCGCGCTCCATGTGTTCGAATTGTCCGGCAAAGCTGACATGATAGCCTTGGGGCAGGGTGATCTCTTCTGCGATTTGCTCTCGGGCTTCCTCAACGAAACTCCCGACATCCCGTCCCCGAACATTGCACTGAACCACAATGCGCCGGCGCTGCCATTCCCGCGTGATGGTGGACGGACCTTCGATCTGTCGAATGTCCGCCAGTTGAGAGAGAGGAATCTGTCCGCCGGTTTCCGTGGAGACGAGAATCTGTCGAACGGCATCCGGTTTGCTTCGGTATTTCCCGGGCAAGCGGAGGACAAGATCAAAGCGCCTTTGGTCCTCTCGCACTTGCCCCACGACCACTCCGCCGATGGCTTCTACATAGGCAAGGACCTGCTCTGCGGACACACCATGGCGTGCGATAGCGTCCTGCTTTACCTGAATCTGGAGCACAGGCTGCCCCGTGATCTGCTCCACATAAAGGTCTGCACTTCCTTCAATACCGTCGATAATCGCACCCACCTGGATGGCGATATTTCTGAGTTGATCCAGATCGTCCCCGAAGATCTTGACTCCGATGTCTGTTCGGATACCGGCAACCATTTCATTCATCCGCAACTCGATGGGCTGGGTGAACACGAGTCTCATGCCGGGCAGCTTTGATAACTCTTCGCTCATCAGGTCGACAAGTTCATCCTGACTTCCTGCTTGCGTCCACTCTCTTCGGGGAGTGAGTGAAATGTAGATGTCCGTGAGTTCAACACCCATCGGATCAGTTGCCACCTCGGCCGTTCCGGTGCGGGACCAGACATGACTCACTTCGTCCGGATACTGTTCCAGAATCACTTTCTCAATCTGGCTGCCATAGCGAATCGATTCTTCGAGGGAAATCCCGGAGAGCCGCACTGCATTGATGACAATGTCGCCTTCGGAGAGTCGCGGTATGAACTCCGAACCGATAAAGGGAATGAGTGTGGCACTGACAGCAAGAAGGACCAAGGCTCCTGCAATCACCGACTTGCGCCGACGAAGGGAAAATGCCACGAGCGGTGCATAGAGACGCTTTGCTTCCCTTGCGAACCAGTTTTCCCGTTCTTTGCTTTTTACCTTTAGTAGCAGGCTTGCAAGAACCGGCATCAGCGTGAGCGAAAGAATGAGGGATCCGGCCAGCGCAAAGAGCAGGGTCAGGGCCATCGGGCGGAAGAGCTTCCCCTCGATTCCTTCCAGGGTCAGCACCGGAAGAAAGACCGTTGCGATGATGAGTTCCCCGTACATCGTGGGCTTCCGCACTTCGATGGCCGCATCGCGTACGGTATCGAGAACCGATGCTCGCCGGTCGGAGGAGGCAAGGCGACGCACGCTGTTCTCCACCATGATGACGGAACTGTCAACAATGAGTCCGAAGTCGATGGCCCCAAGGCTCATGAGACTTCCGGCCACCCCGAAGCGCATCATGCCCTGCGCAGCGAAGAGCATCGACAGGGGAATTGCAGAGGCCACGATGAGTCCCGCCCGGAAATTGCCCAGGAAGGCAAAGAGAACGGCAATGACAAGAATCGCCCCTTCCAGCAGGTTTTCGCGCACGGTGTCCAGCACCTGGTCCACAAGCTTTGAACGCTCATAGAGAGAGTTCAGCTCTACGCCTTCGGGCAGGGATTGCCTGATTTTCTCCATACGTTCACGAAGAAGGGAGGACATCTCGTGGCTGTTTTCCCCCATCAGCATGAAACCAAGGCCCAGAACGATTTCGCCCTCCCCATTGGCCGTGGCGGCGCCTCGGCGGATTTCGTGCCCCTCGCGAACTTCCCCGATATCCCGGATGTGAATAGGAATACCATCGTGGGTGGCGACAAGGATCTTCCCGATTTCTTCCAGATTTGTCGTGAGACTGATGCCCTGCACGACATGAAGTTCTCCGGCTCTTACCAGATATCCGCCGCCAACATTCAGGTTGTTTGATTCAAGAGCCTGAAGCACTTCCTCCAAAGTGAACTTGTACTTCACCAGCAGAGCCGGGTCAGCGAGTACCTGATACTGCTTCTTTTCGCCACCCCAGGTGTTGACCTCGGCAACGCCGGGCACCGAACGGAGCTGGGGTTTGACCACCCAGTCGTGGAGCGTAGTAAGTTCCCGCAGGGAATGCTCCGTGCTTCTTAGGGAGTAGTGGTAGATCTCTCCAAGCCCGGTTGCCACGGGACCCATTTCCGGACGGGATATTTCCTCGGGAAGCTCCACGGACTGTAAACGCTCCATGATGAGCTGTCGGGCGAAGTAGACGTCCGTATCATCATCAAATGTCACGGTGATCTGGGACAGCCCGAACTTCGAAATGGAGCGAACACCCTCCAGGCCCGACAGTCCGGCGATTGCCTGCTCTACCACAATCGTGATCTGTTGCTCGATCTCAAGCGGCGAAAGTGCCGGGGCGCTTGTGTTGACCTGAACCTGAACAGGTGTCGTGTCGGGAAATGCGTCCAGCGGAAGACGAAGCAGTGTGGCGACTCCTGCGATCAGCATGACAAGCGTAAGCGCAATGACCAGAATACGGTTCTTGAGGGACCAGCTAATGATTGCATTCAACATGAGGTCCTCCCTTAAGAGCCCGGGTCAATTTCACAGCAACCCGCTCCAATGTTACCCTTGAGAATCTCGGTCTTGAGAAGAAAGCTGCCCTGTGTCACGACATCCTCTCCTTCTTTCACGCCGGACAGCACCTCATAGACATTGCCGGTGGCAACTCCCAGGTGAACCTTGCGTGGCTCAAACTCCGTGTCGGAGTTCCTCACAAAGACAATGTTGCAGCAGCCCTCCCATTGCACCGAGTCCTCCGGGACCAACAGTGCGGACTCCCGGTGGCGAAGTGTGATCCTCGCCCGGGCAAACATGTTTGCGCGGAGCAGCCTCCGGCTGTTGTCGAATTCGGCACGAGCGAGAAGTGTCCTCGTCCCGGGATTGACTTGAGAGCTTACCCATTGGATGTTTCCGGCAAAGGCTTCTCCGGGAAGCCCCTCCACCTGAAGCAGAACGGGCTGTCCCTCTCTGATTTCACGCAGGTCCGATTCATGGATGTCGATAAAGGCCCACATGCGGGACAGGTCGGCGATTGCAAAGAGTGACCTTGCGGGATCCACAAGCTCCCCGATCGTTGCATCCCGGTTTACGACAACTCCGGCAAAGGGAGCCGTGACCGTGTAGCGTGCGCTTGTATCACTGTTCTCTGGAAGTGTTTCGACCGCTTCCGAAGAAAGACCGTAGCTCAGCAGGGTTTGCTCCGCCTGCGATTGCTCGATTCGACTCTCCGCAAGGCGAGTTTCCGCCTCCAGCAGTTCCTTTGCCGTGGAGACCCCGCGCTCGAGAAGTTTTTTCACCTGTGAGTAGTTCCGTTGCCAGAGTGCGACAGAGGCCAGAGCTTGAAGGTATGCGGCCTTGGCGGCTCCAAGGTGCGTAGACGTGATGCTGAGAAGCGCGTCTCCCTCTTTCACGGTGTCCCCCGGATTTCTGTGGACTTCACTGACGATGCCGGGCACCTGTGCTGAAATCTGTGCATAGCGGTTTTCGTTGTAGGCGACTTCCGCGTTGCAGTGCAGGGTCTTGCTGATACTCTGCGACTCAACGCTGCTGAACTCGAGGCCGGCCTGTTTGGCGATCTCTGCATTGTCAAACCGAATGAGCTTGTCCTGCGTCCTGCAGTACACCGTAGGCGGCTGCTGGCTTCGGGAGGCGGGTTCCCATTCGGAAGTACTGCCCGTGTCGGTGGGCCCGGGCAGATCTCCGTCGCTCGAGAGGCCACAGAGGTCGCACTGGCTTTCCGGGCGATTGTGCTCCTCGCACCAGTCACCCACGGACTTGAAGGCCGGGATCATGGCGGGGTTACAGAGATGACAGAATGCCTCCGGAACATCGTGTTCCTTACAGAAACCCAGAATCTGGACAAGGCTCGGGTCACAATAGGGACACTGGGCTTCTGCAATCTGGTGTTCCTCGCAAAATGCGACTCCGGCTCTTCGGTCAGAGTCCCCTTCTTTCGTGTGACTGGATCCGCAAGACAGTGAGCCAAAGAGAAGCAGGGGCAAGAGAAGGGCAAAGGTGGCGAGTGTCCTATTCATGGAGAAACCCACTTTCATTGGAAGGACCTGAGGGAAGGAGGCTTTGTAATTCTGCCCCGGCAAGGAGGAGGTCCTTTCGGAGTTCGAGAGTTTTCAGTCGGGTGCTTGCGAGAGTGTTCTGGGCGTCAATGAGTTCCAGAAAAGGAAGGTGGCCGATCCGGTAGCCTTCCTGCGCCTGGACCAAGCCACGCTCTGCAGCGGGGAGGATTCGGTCTTCGATTGCATGCAACTGAGCTTGCAGATTTTTCTGTCGCTTGCGGGCAACTTCAAGAGAGGCCAGAAGTTCGTTCCGAAGGATGAGAGCACGATTGCGGGTTTGCTCCAGCAAGGCGGCCGCTTCGGCAATCTTCCACTGGTTACGGTTGAAGAGAGGCAGAGGCAAGGATATCCCGAATTCCAGAAAGTTCTCCTCCGATGCGTGGTTTCTCTCCAGTGCCGCAGAAAGCTCAAGATCTGGAATGCGAGCGGCTCTGGCTTGCCGGAGAGAAGCTTCTGCCGCATCGACATCTCTTTGTGCAGAGCGAAAGCCGGGATGCTGCTTCGGGAACTCGCCCGTTGCGGTTTCCTGACCGAACCTCGTGTCGGAAGCGAAGTCACCCGACAGGCGGTCGAGCGGGATGCGGATTCCGCCGAGAAGAGCGCCCAGTTCTGCCGAGGATCGCAAGGCATCCTCCTGCATCTGCTGTTGCGCCACTTCCAGTTCATAGACCTCCAGAAGAGCGCGGGTCACCTGAGACTCCGGGGCCGCCCGGGACTCGAAGCGGGTTCTGGCGATTTTGAGGGTGCTGTTTGCGATCAGAAGGAGATCCTCAAAGAGCTGGCCGGTTTCCCGAAAATAGAGTTGCTCCGCCCAGAGATCGTGGATATCTCGCAGGATCTCTCTTCGTGTGCTGTCGTAGGTGTAAGAGGCGGCATCCCGGGAAGCGCGAGCGGACTCCAGCGCCGCTTTTCGACGAGCGCCGAGGATCAGTGGCAGCGAGAGCGACAACTTTTCCTTTCGACTCTCCGGATCGCTTTCCGAAAGCTCTCCCAGCTCATAGCCCAAACCGGGATTGGGAAAGAGCCCGGCTTGGCCGACATGGGCACTTCGGCGCCGAACCTCACATTTTGCCGCAGCAAGTGTCGGGTTGGACAGGTCCGCGAGTCGAAACAGATCTTCGAGCAGGATCTGCTCCTTCCCGAGAATCGATTGTATTTCCCTCTCCTCTTGTTCCGGTGATGGCTCTGCCAATGCTGCAGAGAGCAGGGGAAAAAGGAGAATAGTCAAAATGAGAATCCGCGCCATGCAAATTCCTCCATAAGCCAGGGTTCCAGCAGAAGCACCCTGCTGAGAATTGGATTCGGGACTGAATTCGGGTTTAGGCGCGGGGAGGGTGGAAAATGTCTCCAGGGCGGGAAGACCGGTTGATTTCGTTGTCCTGCGGGGCTGCGGAACCGGCGGAATCCAGAGGTAAATCTGGAAGCAGGGAAGTGCTACGCAGGAAAACAGACCCCGCGCAACAGGGCAGGAAACAGCTCAAACAGCCATCCGGACAGTCATCATGGGTCGGGAGATCGGGAGCCCGCTCTTCTGGAAGCGCAACGCTGCCAAGCCCGTGGTCACAACAGTGACTTTCCTCGGGACCTGCAAGCAGACCGCTGACAGCATCCACGGGCAGGGAGGCCAGCGCCAGTACGAGGGCTGCCGGAAGGAACAGGGCCAGGGTCTTTCGCTTCGAGAGATTCATGATCCTCTTTGGAATTCTTGCAGGATGGTTATTAAAGATAGCACAGGGAGATCCCCGGAACAAGTTGGTAGTGCTTCTGAGAATGTACCTGCCTTCTCCCAAAGCTACTGACAGAAGAGACCGGACCTGGATCGAAGGATTTTCTCAAGATCTGTGGCGGCCTCTCTGTGCCGACCCGCCAGTGAACGCATTCATACTTGATCTTTTAGTCTTTAATCGCTAGGCTTTCAGTATATTCTCACTTTTACGGTGAGTCCTTTCCTCTCACCCAGCAGGGAGGCTCCTTATGGCGACTCTTCAGGAAATCCTGATGGAAAAGATCCCCCCCTACCGGGATCGCACTCGGCAACTGATTCGGGAGCATGGCGACAGCGTCATTTCCGAAGTGACCGTCAAGCAGGCCTACGGCGGCATGCGAGGGGTCAAGGGCATGATCTGCGACACCTCCGTGGTCAATGCAGACACGGGGCTGATCGTCCGCGGCTTTCCCCTGCTCGAGATCAAGGACCTTTGGCCCGAAGAAATCTTCTTCCTCCTTCTCACCGGAGAAAAACCGGACATAGAGGCAAAGGCGGCCCTGCAGCGGGAGTTCGACCGCCGAAGCCAGGTTCCCGAGTATGTCTGGAACACACTTCGCGCCATGCCCAAGGACACCAGTCCCATGTGTATGCTCGCGACCGGCATTCTGATCATGGATCGCGAGAGTGTTTTCCGGAATTGGTACGAGAAAGGCATGAAGCGTGAGGACTACTGGCTGGCCATGCTCGGGGATGCCCTGAACATTCTGGCCAAACTGCCGGTCATTGCTGCGGGGATCTATCGGATTCGTTACAACCACGGTAGCGTGATGCACTGGACTCACGGGCTGGACTATGCTGCGAACTTCTCGAACATGCTGGGGGTTGCCGACCCGGCCGGGAACTTCGCGAAGCTCATGCGTCTCTACCTGAACTTCCATGCCGACCACGAGGGCGGGAATGTTTCCGCAAACACCTGCCATACTGTGGGTTCCGCCTTGTCGGATGCCTATTATGCGGTGTCTGCAGGCTTGAACGGACTGGCTGGACCCCTGCACGGGTTGGCGAACCAGGGATGCATCGCCTGGACTCTCCAGATCATGGATCGTTTCGGTGGTGTTCCCAGCGAAGAGGGACTGCGTGAGTTTACCCTGGAAACCCTTCGTAGCGGAAGGGTGGTTCCCGGCTATGGGCATGCAGTCCTGAGGGTTACCGATCCCCGCTTCACCGGTTTCCACGAGTTCGGCATGCAGTACATGCCAGAAGATCCGGTCTTCCAGACGGTGGATCGTGTCTTCAATGTGGTGCCGAAGGTTCTCGGTGAGTATTCCGAGGAAAGGGTGGCCGCGGGCAAGAACCCGATTGCGAACTGCTGGCCCAATGTGGACGCAGTTTCCGGTGCTCTCATGTACCATTACGGGATTCACGAGTTTGAGTACTACACGGTTCTCTTCTCGGTCTCGCGGGTAATGGGGATGCTCAGCCAGCTGATTCTCAACCGTGCCCTGGGTACGCCGATCACGCGTCCCAAGTCGGTTTCCACCGAGTGGGTGGAGGGTCAGATGGCGAAAGCCGCAAGCAAGGCCTGATTCAGGGTTTATAGAAAAGGCGGCCCATTTCGGGGCCGCCTTTTTCATGCACGGCGCTTCTTCGACTAGTAGCGGGAGCGGAATTCTTTGGGGCCCGGGAACCCGAACTCGGGAATAGCTTTACAATTCCTGGTCTGGGACAAAAAAACCCGCCCCCGAGGGGGGCGGGCCAGGAGAGAAAACTCCGGAAACTACTTCAGATCCTTGTTTCTCAGCAAGGGTACATCCTTACGGGCAATCGTCGGGTGACTGATAATGCCAAAGTCCGGGTAGATCCAGCATTCATTTTCCGGAACGTTCCCGCTCTGGATTTCCACCAGGGCTCCTGTATCGGCAAGCCAGAGGCCGGTGAAGAGATCGTAGTCATGTCCACCGTCCCAGCCGGATTCCCCGAAGTTGAAGTGGATGAGACCACTTTCCTCAAGAACCACGGAGAACTGGTTGCTGTATTCATAATCTTCGTCATCGTAGGTCGGGCAATCCCAGTAGAAGGTGGCCTTGCCTTCCTCGAGAAGGTAGCCGAAGCCAGTGCCTTCACTGGGGTCCAGGTCATCCAGAAGGGCAAAGACGAAGCTGCCTGAGCCGTATCCTTCGAGAAAACCCCCGACCGAATCATAGTCGCCGTAGGCCAGAATCTCTTCCCCTTCATTCATCAACTGGATGTAGCCATTGGAGCCGACGCTGAAGTGAGTGAAGCTCTGCCCGTCAATCTCAAAGGTGAAGCCCAGGGCTTCGCCCGTGTCATTGTTAGCCTCGCCACTTTCGCAGTCGTCACAGTCCTCGGCCCAGTCGAGGTCCATCCAGACATCCAGTTCCACAAAGCCGCAGTCGCTTCCCACATCTTCATAGCCACAGACCACGAGGTCACGGTATTCCACGGTCACCTGAGGCGGGTCGTTGAAGTCGCGAACCTTGAATTTCACTTCGTAGACACCGGGCTCGGCGTACTCATGAAGCTCGTAGATGGGCTGGTTGGAATTGAAAATGCTGTGTTCTCCGTCGCCCCAGTTGATGCGGACGCGCAGGACATCATTGACATAGTTGTAATAGGTTGCTGACACCAGTCCCGTGCATCCGCCGGGAACCGTGGTTTCTACCTGAAGGCTGGCGATGATGGGCGCAGGGGCCTCGTCGCGAACCGTCGGGTCAATGGTGACCGGGTAGACGCGGGCGGGATCGTTCATCCACTCCGCGGGGATGCGGGTGCTCAGGAGAAGCTGTCCGGCGGCAAGGAATTCAATGTGGTACTCGGACCAGGCGTAATCCTCCCGGTTTACATCCCAGGCCGCGGAGGCGGGAATGTGGAAGATCTCGCGGCCGGCGGCATCCCGGAGGCTGATCCATGCAGGGGTGTTGGTGTGCTTGCCGATTTCGACTTCGCCGTCCTGAGTCCAGATCTGGAGACCGGGCTCAAAGTTCAGGACCTCCACGACCTCAAGATGGCTTGCTCCTCCGAGATCCATGGGCTGGTCGATGAGCAGATTGTGCTGCAGCATTCCCGGCTCGCTACGGAAGTTCAGGTGAGTTCCCACACCGAAGAGGTTGTGGAATTCGGTCTCTTCTTCATTCGTCAGGATGGTCTTCGGCTGAATGGACTGGTCTCCAAACTGAAGAGCCACCGGGGAGAAGTTCATCCAGTAGGGTTCCCGGTTCAGTTCCACCAGGGGGGCACCCGCGCTGGCGCTGATCGTGGAAGTCATGTCGCCCAGGGGAAGGCCCATCGGCACATAGGAAACTGCCTCGGGCTCAACACTCGTCTGGCTACAGCCCAGGAAGCCCAGAAGCAGGGCGGCCAAGGCCAGGGGAGCAAAGATGCGTCGCTTAAGTCTCATGTCAGATCTTCTCCTGTAGATGTTTGTTCGCAACAGAAATGCCTACCTTCCAGTAAGATCTGGGCACCCCGACACCGTTCTGAAGATCCGTGGATATTATCAGAAAGCAAGGGGGAACTCAAGACATCCCGAAGATTGCCCACAATGTCCTACAAAACCGGACAAAAGGAACCTAAATACTTGTCTTGGTGCTATTTAGGGCTATTTGCCTTTTTCTCGATCTTGGCCCAGGAGTCACGGAGTCCCACGGTCCGGTTGAACACCATTTGATCACTGCTGCTATCTATTGAATCAACAACGAAATAGCCCTGCCTCATGAACTGGACAGCTTCTCCGGGTTCCGCATCCCCCAGGGAGGGTTCGAGGCGACAGTCCCGAAGCAGTTTCAGGGATTCCGGGTTGAGGTCCTCGTGGAAGTCCCCCCCGGAGCCCGGCTCGATAGCAGAAAAAAGATGGTCGTAGAGCCGTACTTCTGCTTTCAGGGAGTCCTCAATGCTCACCCAATGCAGGGTTCCCCGCACCTTTCGCCCATCGGGAGACTCTCCGCCGCGACTCTCGGGGTCATAGCGGCAGAGCAGCTCCACGATCTCCCCGGATTCGTCGCGCAGCACTTCTTCGCAGGTGACGAAGTAGGCACCCTTCAGGCGAACTTCCTTTCCCGGGGCCAGGCGGAACCACTTCTTCGGTGCCTCCTCCCGGAAATCCTCTCTTTCCACAAAGAGCTCCCGGCGGAAAGGGACTTCCCGGCTTCCGGCTTCGGGATCCCCCGGGTTGTTCTCCACGGGAAGCATCTCAACCTTGTCTTCGGGGTAGTTCGTGATCGTGAGTTTCAGGGGGTTCAACACCGCCATGCGGCGCGGAGCCTTGCGGTTGAGATCCTCCCGCACGCAGAACTCGAGCAGGGCCATGTCTACGAGACTGTCGGACTTGGCCACGCCGATGCGTTCGCAAAACTCTGCGATGGCCTCCGGCGTGTAGCCGCGGCGACGCATGCCGCTGATTGTCGGCATGCGGGGATCGTCCCAGGACTCCACAATTCCCTCTTCCACGATTTGACGCAGCTTTCGCTTGCTCATCATCGTGTAGGCCAGGTTCAGTCTTGCAAACTCGATCTGCTGGGGATGAAAGACATCGAGGGAGTCGAGATACCAGTCATAGAGCGGCCGGTGGGTTTCAAACTCCAGAGTGCAGACCGACTGCGTGATTCCTTCAATGGAATCCTCCAGGCCGTGCGCCCAGTCGTACATGGGATAAATGCACCAGTCCTTGCCTGTTCGATGATGTTCGGCATGACGAATGCGGTAGATCAGGGGATCGCGCATGAGCATGTTCGGGTGCGCCATGTCGATTTTCGCGCGCAGCACCTTCTCGCCGTCGGCAAACTCGCCTGCACGCATCCGGGTAAAGAGATCCCGGTTTTCCTCCACACTTCGCTCACGCCAGGGGCTGTTCGCGCCGGGGCTGGTCACTGTGCCGCGGGTTTTGCGGATCTCTTCGCCGTTCTGGTCGTCTACATAGGCCTTGCCCGCTTCTATCAGTTGAAGCGCATAGTCGTACATCTGGTTGAAATAGTCGGAAGCAAAATACAGACGCTCGCCGAAGTCGGCGCCCAGCCATTTTACATCCTCGATGACGGAATCAACGAAGACCTGCTCTTCCATTTCCGGGTTCGTGTCGTCGAAGCGCAAATTGAAGAGGCCGTCGTAGCGCTGGGCCAGACCGTAGTTCAGAAGGATGCTCTTGGCGTGACCAATGTGCAGGCAGCCGTTCGGCTCCGGGGGAAAACGGGTGTGAACCCTGGCATCATATCGGCCGCTGCGATTGTGTTCGTCGATGATGTCCGTGATGAAGTTCCCGCGGATTTCCTTCTCTTCACACATTCGACACATCCCTTCCCTCGATGCTCGAGCGGATTTCATCGTGACGGATTTCCCCACCCTCATGCGCGGTGATGGAAAGAAGCAATGCCAGGGCAAGAGAGAGAAAGAGCAGAGCCCGGCGAAGGAGTTTCGAGGGCCCCGCATCCCCGGAGAATTGCCGCAGGGCAACCGTGCTCAGAAGTCCCGTGAGTACCATGCTGGCAAAGGCCAACTGCCCCAGCAGGGCGTGTTCGTCGGCAATCTCCCGGCTCGGTTCCATGAAGGTCTTGAGCAGTTCAAGGGCCCGCGGGCCGGAAGCAAAGACGAGTACTCCGAGAAGGCAGCCGACAAGGAGAGTCCAGGCGGCCGTACGAAAGTGCGTGTCCGAGCGACGGATCATCGAAACCAGAAACAGCACGGTGGCAAAGAGCGCCGCCGACAGGGGTAGATGAGCGAGCATCAGATGAAGCTGGGCGGCGTTCATTTCTTTCCCGTCTGGATGGCATCCGAGGGGTCGATGCCCTGGTCCACCTGTTCATAGTCCAGTTCGCTTCCCCCCATGCTGTGGGGGATGAGATAGACGCTCATCATCACCAGCGTGGCTACGATCACGATGATGCGATTGAAGAGATCTTTCGCCCGGGGCTTTGTGCCGATGAAGGCGGCGGCCACGACCCAACTCAGCCACATGATGAGCATCTTGTTGTCTGTCCAGTCCCCGCCAAAAGGCCAGCCGGTCCAGTAATCCCCGAAAGCGTATTTTTGGACGATGGGACCGAGTACCATGCCGCCTGCGGTCATGCCGATCAGGGCCGTCCAGCTCCAGATTCGCATGCCGCTGGGCGCAAACATGGCGGCCAGGGCTGCGCGCATGCCGATCAGCACGGCAAAGAACATCATCAGGATGTGGGGCAGGAGAATACTGGTGGGCACATGATCCTTGAAACGGATCACGACATTGTCTTCGCCCAGGCCCGGGATTTCGACGCTTTCATTCGACGAGCCGTAAAGCTCGATGCGGTACTCCAGTTTCCCGGCCGCAGGCTGTGCGGGAAGAAGCCCCACAAGAGACGGCTCTTCCGGCTTTGAAGCCTGCCCGCGAAAGAGGTCGATCAGGAACTCAAGGAGGTTTCGGCGATGCTTTGCCATCTCGTGAGAAAGAGGGACTTCGATGAACGCGTCCCTGGTTCGAAAGCGCTTCCAGTAGAGGCTTCCCCCGACATCGGTTCCGGGGTCGGGCAGGACAACCTTGGCCGCCCCGTTTGTGAGGATAGACCAGTCGCTGCGAATCAGTCGGTACTCGTGAACCTTGCCATCCAGCTCAAAACTTCCCTGTCGGGGATAGGTCGGTCCCGTGCTCTTCTGGTAAACCACCGAGGCCAGCATGAGAACGACGGCCAGAACCCAGAGCAGGGAACGGAGCCAGAGGGCTTCCTTGGGATATTTGTGCATTCATCACTCCTTGATCACAGCAGGGTAGCCACAGAAGCTTCAGAAATCCAGAAGGAATCCCTCTTGCCGGTGGCGCTTTTTTTCAGCTCGATCCATAATGGCGCATGCGCTCGACCCTGTATAACGACCTTCTTCTTCTGCTCGCCGCTGCGGTTTGGGGCTTTGCCTTCGTCGCCCAGCGACTGGGCATGGAGCATCTGGGTCCCTTTACCTTCAACGGAATCCGCTTTGCGATCGGAGCTCTGGCCCTTCTTCCCTTTCACTTGCTTCTGCGAAGAAAGAGTCCGGCGGCCACCCTGCCGGCCTTTCCGGCTCGCGGACTGATTCTGGGTCTTGTTCTTTTTGCGGGAGCCTCTCTTCAGCAGGTGGGAATCGTGACGAGCACGGCGGGCAAGGCCGGCTTCATCACGGGGCTCTATGTCGTGATCGTAGCCCTGCTCGGTCGATTCTTCGGGCGAAAGACCGCTCGCTCCACCTGGCTCGGGGTAGTTCTGGCCCTGCCCGGACTTTATCTGCTCAGCGTTCGCGGTTCCCTGAACCTTGCCTCCGGCGACGCACTGATCTTTTTCGGAGCCTGGTTCTGGGCGCTTCATGTCCTTCTGATTGGAAAGTGGTCCTCGGCTTCCTCGGTTCTCGGTCTGGCCATTGTGCAGTATGCAAGCGTCTCCGTTCTGAGTTTCGGCGTGGCAGTGACTCGTGAATCCCTGCAAGTTGCTTCGATTCTCGCGGCTCTTGGTCCCCTTCTCTATGCGGGGCTTCTTTCGACCGCCCTGGCCTACACCCTTCAGTTGCTGGCGCAACGCAAGGCTCCTCCGGCCCATGCGGCGGTTCTCCTCAGTCTGGAGGCGGTCTTCGCAGTGATCGGGGGGATCTGGCTTCTCGGAGAAACTCTGGATGCTCGCGCGATCCTCGGTTCTGCCCTGATGATGACGGGAATGCTGGCCAGCCAGTTGGGACAGAGGGAAGCTTGATTTCATAAGAAGAATCCCGGTTGAAGCTGAGTTTCTACAATAAGCTTGATTTCTGTGGTCTTATCGGATAGCATCCGTCTGCATCGTTTTATAATAGGCATTGCTACTCTTCTCCAAAGGAGCAAGTCATGCGTAATGTCGGGTTCGTGATCATCTCCCTGCTATTTCTGGCGGTAAGTTACTCAAACGCGCAGGACTGCCTGGATTACAGCGAGTTTGCGCAAATTGAAGGCAGCGTCGATACGCCGAGCTATGCCTTTGGCGTTGCCCTCGCAGGCAACTACGCCTATGTCGCTGATTACTTCTCCGGCCTGCAGATCGTTGATGTCTCCGACCCTGCTACGCCTCTTATCACCGGCAGCGTCGATACGCCGGGCATTGCCCAAGGCGTTGCCCTCTCAGGCAACTACGCCTATGTCGCTGACTTCAACTCCGGCCTGCAGATCGTTGATGTTTCCGATCCTGCGGCACCTGTCATCACCGGCAGCGTCGATACGCCGGGCGAGGCCTATGGCGTTGCCATCTCGGGCAACTACGCCTATGTCGCTGATTACTTCTCCGGCCTGCAGATCGTTGATATCTCTGATCCTGCTGCACCTGTCATCACCGGCAGCGTCGATACGCCAGGCGAGGCCTATGGCGTTGCCCTCGCAGGCAACTACGCCTATGTCGCTGATTACTTCTCCGGCCTGCAGATCGTTGATGTTTCCGATCCTGCGGCAGGTGTCATCACCGGCAGCGTCGATACGCCGGGCGCGGCCCGGGCCGGCGCCGGGTCGGGCCCGTCGGCGTG